>JAJYDH010000162.1 GCA_021777685.1 Planctomycetota bacterium
CCTCACCCCCGGCCCCTCTCCCAGAGGGGAGAGGGGAGACAGAAAAACCCTTCTTCGTTGATCTTACGGCTCGTCAAACGGTATTGGGGTTTGCCCTGCCGTTGATCCGTGCGGACGGCAGGGCAAACCCTACCCTCGTATGTCCGAAGGACCCAGGCGACAGCGTTCAAAAACCGGGGTTTTCCGCCAAGAGGTGCAGTCAAGAACCCCGGTTTTTGAACGCAGTCGCTATGGGGATGCCGGAATCCGTTGGCTTGCTTGATCGTCTTGACCCAACCGACGCGAAAACCCCCGGCCGGATGCCCGAAGGCTTCCGGCCGGGGGCTTGGCCCGATCCGTCCTTCACGAAAGGTTGATGATTTGGCTCAGTCGCCGATGGCGGAGGCGTCGACCGGGAGCTGGCGGTTGAGGCCGAGCTTGCTCCCCTGCGGGGTGATCAGCTTGGAGTAGACGGTGCCGTCGATGGTGTCGCTGACGAACTTCAGCGAGCCGTCGCAGAAGAGGAAGTTGCAGCCGTTGTTGTGATAGCTGAGGGCGTAGGGGAACGACCCCTCGGTGTTGAGGTTCACGCCGTAGTTGATCCCCTCCATCGCCGCGATCCCACCGTCGAGCGAGGAATTCTTGGTGCTCGCCAGAGCCCAGGAGGGGCCGTCCGTCTGGATGCCGGAGGTCGCGGTCTGAGGGCTCAGGTGGCCGCCGGCGGAGCTGGAGGTGAAGACGCGGTCGGAGGCGATGAAGCCGCAGAAGTTCGGGTGCGGGCACGCCCAGTTGGTCGCGACGGAGGTGTACGGGTTACTGGCGGAATAGCCGACCAGGACGTTCTCGCCGGCCAGGAGCGTTGTGCTCGAGCCGTCGACGATCGAGCTGGGCGAGGTCCGGTGGTCCCAGGAGTAGGTCCCGGAATCGGTCCCGAGGAACATCACACCCAGCTTGGTGAGGACCGAGTCGCTGGGGAACATGGTGCTGCTGATGCCGGTCGAGGTGCTGTCGGAGCCGTCGGTGCCCGCGTTGGCGTTGGAGGGGGCCCAGCCGATGGCGTTGGCGCCCGAGTTGAAGGCGTACTTATGCCAGCGGGTGAAGCCCATGTTGACGACATAGGAGAGGTTCCCCTGGCCGGGCTGGGCGGACAGGTCCTCGGGGCACTTGAGGATGCCGATGCCGGTCTGGGTGATGGTCAGATTGCTCGGCCCGCCGGCGGAGACGGCGGCGGTGCCCAGATACCCTCCCGTGGAGTCGGACTTGTTGTAGGCGTTGGAGAGCTCGACGTTGTCGATGTAGGGGAGGATGTCGACCACCCAGTTGTAGAGCGGATACGAGCTGCCGAAGCTCGACCCGCCGAAGCAATTGACGATCACCGAGGACGCCGCGGTGCTGCCCTTGACGGGGGTGCCGGCCAACTGGTCGCCGAAGGTGCCGGCGTTGGGGTAGAAGTTCTTCGAGTTGACGAACTGGGCCAGCCCCAGGCCGACCTGGCGGAGGTTGCTGGCGCACTGGAGCTTGCGGGCCGATCGGCGGGCGGCCTGCACGGCGGGCAGGAGCAGGCCGATCAGCACGCCGATGATGCTGATCACGACCAGCAGCTCGATCAGCGTGAAGCCACGGCGGCGGCGACGAGTCATGGATGGGTCCTTTCGCGGAGAGATGGAGGGGCTGCTTGAGATTGTATCGGACTGTTCATCGATCGATCAAGACGTCTCGTCGCGATCCGGCGGAGGCCGGCCCGGCCGCGTCGCTTTCGGGCGTCGCGACCCAGCCCGCCCGGCCGGCGCGGGTCGGGGCTCGGCCGGCGGTCATTCGATCCGGCGTCGGTACGTCACCACGTTGCGGAAGTCGCCCGGGTAGTACGGGTTGAACCCGGTCGCCCTGGTCCGGTCCAGGGTGAAGAACGAGCGATAGCGGACGTTCCTGCCCGCCGCGATCCCGACCTCCTGGCCGAGCGTGTCGGGGATGCCCATCTCGGGCGTGCCGGTCTGGACCACCTCGAAGAACCCGACCGTGATCCAGACGGCGAACTGGTGCGTCCGGACCGTTGTCAGGTTCATCACCTTCTGGAGCATCTCGGTCCGGTAGAGCGGGTGCTGGCGGTTGTCGGTGGTGGCGCCGATGGTGGCGCCGGCCCCGAGGTAGTTCCGGATCGTCGTGTTGGCCTGGGGGGTGTAATTGTCGGGCAGGAACGCGGACCGATCCGCGAGGACCAGGGTGGGGGGCGTGGCCGTCCCGCCGCTGAGGCCGGCCCCGACGCCGGTCGAGACCTGCTGGGTGATGGTTGGCTGGTTGATGGTGTACTGGATCGCCAGGTCATTGTCGGTGGGGGCCGTCCCGCCCGCGATCGCGGCGGCGATCCTGCCCTGCGCGGCGGTGTCGACCTGTCCGGTGATGCTGGCGTTGGAGGAGTAGCCGGCCGTCGACCGGTGATGGTCGGGGATCTGGAACAGCCGCCGCGCCGGGGTCGGCGGGATCGATGGTGGGAACGGGGCCGCGGGAGGCTGCGCGACCGTGTTCGAGCCGACCGTCACGCTGAACCGGACCTGATCGTACGGCGGAGCCAGCGGCGTCGAGCCGGCCGGGTTGTTCTGCGACGCGGTCTGGTTGACGAACTGGATCGGCAGGTACGGGTTCTTCACGCCGGGGTCGTAGAGGTACTGGAAATCGACCCCCGGCGTCGCCATCTTCGACTGGTCCATCGGGGCGACGGCGGGCTGGAGCTGGACGTGCGGGGGGCCGGTGAAGGGCTGGTAGACGTCGAGGAGCGTCAGGTCCGTCTGGAGTTTGTCGCCGCTGGGGAGCGGCGTGCCCGCGATCGGGGACGGCGGGGTGGTCCCCGAATAGACGAAGCCACCGTTCCCGTTCGACACCTGCGGCGACGGCGGCAGGCTGGCGGGCCGCATGATGGTGAGGTTGATGTCGGGGTAGCTCAGCGAGCGGTAGGGGCGCTCGGCGGCGACGGGCTGGGTCTGGAACCCCGTCGCGGTCGGCACCGCGATGTAGGGATTGCTCTGGACCACCGGGTAGTACAGGTTGTTCGCGGCGTTGAGTGTGATCGAGGTGGGATAGTCGCCCGATCCGGTGGGCCCGGCTCCGAAGGCGAAGAGGTAGCCCGAGCCTCCGTGGCGGAGCTTGAGGAAGTCGGCGAACGCCGCCCTCATCCCGTGGATTTGCTGGGCTACGTAGGGGCTTGCGGCGTAGTCGGCCAGGTTGTTGTCGCGGGCGGTGTAACCCCGGCCCGCCGGCAGTCCGGTCGTGCCGTTCCAGACTCCTCCGCCCACCGCGGGAACCTGAGAGTTCAGGTTGAAGACCGGCTGGGCCCCGTTGATGAGGCCGGTGCTGGTGTCGAAGACCGGGTAGCCGTTGCCGTCGATCTGGGTGACGACGGCGGGGATCGACGAGGAGAAGACGGCGAGGGTCTCGTTGAGCCGGGGGTCGTCGACCAGCCCGGCGAAGACCTCCTCGTCGATGATCAGGTTGAGGTTGATCAGGCCCGGCTTGATGTCCGCGCGGTACCAGTCGTAGTTGGAGCCGTTGCTGGCGTAGCCGGTGGCGCCGTTGGCCGAGCTGGGGACCTCGAAGAATTCGAGCATCTTGTGCCAGCCGGCGCCTGTCCAGCCGCCGATCTCGGAGGTCCAGTAGGTCCAGGCGGGGTCGGAGTTGCCCGACGGCGGGGAGACCGAGGCGGCCGTGTAGTAGAAGTTGTCCGAGAGGTACGGGAACGTCACGTCGGCCGGGAGCGGCGCGGACCCCGCGGGGCCGAAGTCCTTCCGGCCGACGTGCGACGGGTTGGTCGTGCCGGTCGGGGCGACGATGGGCGAGGCGGCGTTCAGGGTGGTGTCGTCGGTGCCGGTGGCGACGGTCGTCTTGGCCGTGTTGGCGAAGATATTCCCGGGGTAGGGCTCCTCGACGAATTGCTTGGTGAACAGGCCCGGCGGGCAGCTCGGGACGAGGAGCAACTCGGCGACGCTGGTGAAGTCGCGGTCGTTGAACGCGATGTGGCTCCAGTTGGAGTCGAGCGAGCCGTTCGTGTTGTTGATCGACTGCTGGATGGTGTTGGTCGTCGCTAGCGTCATGGTCTTCCCCCCGCTGATGTACGAGTACACGCCGTTGCCGTTGCCGGCGGGGGGCGCCGACATCTGCTCGGAATAGCCGTAAGCGTAGGGCGGGCTGGGCGGGCAGATCGTCGTGACGTTGGCGGCGCTTCCCGCGGTCGGGAGGACGGCGCCCGCTCCCGGCTTGGTGTTGTTGGGGATCAGGTGGCCGCCCCGATAGGGCTGCAATCGCTGGGCGGAATAGATCGCGTTGGCGGGAGAGGGAGACGTCGCCAGCGGCTTGCCGTTGACCTGGATCGTGGGCGTGGCGCCCCCGGTCAACGTGGCGTTGGCCGCGTTGATGACCGGGAACCGCATCGCGTCGACGACCACCATCTCCTTGTTGGGCCGGACCTGGTTCGGCGGGGCGGTGTCGAACGGGTTGGCCGGGCGACGGAGGTAGACCCAGTAATACTGGGCGGTGCCGGTCGGCGGCGTTGGGATCGTGAAGGAGAGCGGGAGCCGGACGTTGATCTCAGAAGCCTTGGCGACCGGGTTGGTCCCCTCGATGGTCGTGGGGTCGGCGATCGAGGCCCCGGCGGCCCGGTAGTCGCCGATGATGAAGATATTGTTGCCGGCGCCGTAGCTGCCGCCCTTGTTGATCGCCGTGACGACCGGGGCCGAGGCCCCCCCCGTGGTGATGGCGTACTGCTGGACCGCCGACTGGATCTGCAAGAGGTTCTGATCGGTCGGCGTCGGGCTGGTGTTCGGCCGCTGCGTCGCCGCCGGCGGCATCGTGGGGTCGCCGGAGGTGTTCGGGACCCAGGGCGGGAAGGCGACCTGATTGACGTCGCCGGAGATCGGGTCGGGCCGGCCCCAGCCGTAGGCGTCCGGGGCGACGACGATATCCCAGCCGGCCAGCGAGATGGCCGAGGCGTTTCCGGCGCCGGAGTTGTTCAGCTCCTCGGTCAGCGTGTTGACCAGCTCGACGAACATCGCCTGATAGGTGGTCAGCGGCGGGTTCGGGTTGGCGGTGGTCGCGCTGCCGTACTGGGCCTGATAGGCCATGGCCTCGTTGATGGCGATCGGGTTGTATTCCATCCCGTGCTGGACCAGGAACGTGGTGACGGTGTCCGGGTGGTACAGGGCGGGGTCGTAGGGGAAGGAGCTGGGCGAGTCGGTCGCGAACTTGACGCCGGCCGGGCTGACGACCCACGTCGGGTCGAGCGGGTTGCCCTGCGTGTTGTTCGCCGACTGGGTCAGGACGTCCGTGACCTCCAGGTCGGTGTTGACGAACCGGGTCATCGTGCAGTCGGTGTCGCGGAAGTCGACGATGTTGACGACGAACTGGCTGAGCGCGGCCAGTTCCTCGGGGGTGTCGATCGAGGCGGGCGGGAGGATCGCCTTGAGCATCTGGTACGTCTCGCGGCACCACTTCTGGCGGACCGGCTCGGCCGGGTCGTTGGAGATCGGCAGGGGGAAGTTCAGGTTGATCTTGCGGTCGCCGTGCGCGATCGAGGGGGTCTGGACCTGCACGGCCGTCGCGCCGCTGGCCGAGGCGTTGGCGAACAGGCTCCCCTTGGGGTTCAGCGCCGGGACCGACGTCTCGACCGTGGTGGTCGTGAACGTCGGGTTGGCCATGAACTCGCTGATGGGGTTGGCCCAGGTGAAGTCGGGCGTGAACGGCAGGTTGGGGATCGCCGGGTAGCTCGACCCCGAGCTGTAGGCCGTGGTGCTCGTGGCGACGACCTGGTTCATCTTCTGGAGGCTGGGGCTGGCGTTGGGCAGGAACCGGCTGTTGTAGTAGAACTGTCCGCCGGGGTTGTCGTTGGCGTAGGCGAATCGGTTCAGGTCCCACGAGTCGGTCGAGAAGAGGCGGCGGCGGGTCATGCCGTCGGCCGGGTTGAGGAAGCTGACCGGGGCCAGCTTCGAGAGCCGGCTGTTGAGCGTCGCGCCGTCGACGTCCTGGAGTCGGTAGAGCCATTCCAGGTCGCTCGGCCCGTAGGGCTGGTCGAAGAGCGACGTGGCGTAGAGGTTCATCTCGTCGGCCTCGTCGATGTTGAGGCTGCCCCCGCCCTGGTAGAACGTACCGCTGGGGTGGAGGAACTCGGTGCCGAGGTAGCCGTTGGCGACCGTCGGGCCGTAGCCGAGGTTGTAGGTCGTCGGCGGCGACGCCTGGACCGGGCCCCAGGAGGACGACGCGAGCAGCCCGGCGGGGTTGATCGTCGGCGCAAGGAGGTCGATCGAGCCCGAGACCTGGGCGCCCGTGGAGGGGTTGTAGGTGTAGCCGTAGCCCTGCGCCTGGGCCCCCGACCCCATGTTGCCGTTCATGTCCCAGTTGTAGGGCATGGGGGCCATGTAGGCGACGTTCTGGGCGTTGACGACGTTGAGCGCGGGAGTCAGAGCGGCCTGATAGCCGTGATAGTGGTTATTATGTGTGTCCGACTTCGAGGCCGGGCCCGGGTTGCTCGACTGCCCGGCCGGGAGCAGGACCGGCATCAGATATTGCTGGCCGATCCCGGGGTTGCCCGCGAAGGGGGCGTTGCCGGCCGTGTTGCCGTAGCTCAGGGCGCCATAGACCTGCTCGCTGTACGGGTAGCGGATCTCCTGGGGCATGCCTGCGGGGCGGAAGTAGCGGAAGTAGGCGAGCCGTCCCGCGTCATCGGGGCCGGTGCCGTAGTCGTTCTCCGACGTCGGCCTCGTGGAGAAGGTGGAGGCGCCGACGCTGGACGCGCTCCGGGTGGAGGGCTGGAAGGCGACCATCCGCCCGGTGCCCGACGGGTCGATCGGGGTCGTGAACCGGCGGATGCGCTCCGAGGCGATGCCCATCTGCCCGGCGGGGTCGAAGAAGTCAATGAACTCGGGATGGGTCCGGGAGAACGGGGCGGGCGAGGTATAGGCCGCCGTGTAGTTGAGCGGGATCTCATAAGGCGTCGCCGTCTTGCCGCTCGGGATGACCTGCTCCAGCGAGAAGCCGGAGGCCGTGTCGAGCAAGGACGTCGGCAGGTAGGGGTCGAAGGCGTCGAAGTCGTCGTCCATCACGTCGTTCGTCCCGCCGGTGTAGAACGACCGGCCGGCGCGGACGGGGTTGGTGTACCAGAAGCCGGGGTAGACGATCGGCCCGCCGTACATGCCCGGGTTGTTCGCGACGAAGGGCAGCGAGTGCGGCACACCCTGGACCTCGCCCCAGCGCCCGGCGACGGCGGTGCCGGGCCGGTTGATCATGGTCGAGCCCTTGGGATCGGTGTCGGCGGAATCGGCGACGTTGTTCGGCAGGACGTAGGGCTGGCCGTCGACGAGCACGACGTTGAGGTCGAAGTTCGTGGTCGTCTTGGGATAGGCGGGGAGAGTTGACCAGTTGACGGTCCCGGCGGCGGTCAGGTTGTTGGCGATCGAGACCGGGTTCTGGGGGACGTCGGTCGGGACGGTGCCGGCGAGGATGTTCCGGAGCTGGGTGAGGGCGACGCTGACGCCCACGTTGTCGTACTGGCTGTAGCTGCTCGTCCCGTAGTTGCCGCTGTAGCCGGGGAAGACGCCGTAGATGTTGGCGGCGACATTCTGGCTGCTGTCGGGATAGACGTTGGAGGGGGCGTTCTGGAGCGCGAACTTGGGGTTGATCTCGTTGACCGAGTAGCCCAGGTGCGAGGCGTGGTCCCAGAGCGGGGCGTCGAGGTAGACCTGCGACGAGAGGTGCGGCTGGAAGTAGTAGGAGTCCGGAGAGGCCGTCGGCGCCGTGTAGGGCCCGGGGTAGGGAACCTGCACGGTGGCGTCGGCGATGGCGCCCGAGTTCACGCTCGACGGGCCGGGCGTGGTGCCGTCGGGCAGGGTCTCGCCGGTTTTCGAACTCAGGGTGTTGGTGTTGTCGCCGATGGCCCGGTACTGGAGGTTTCCCACGGTGTTCAGCGGGAGCCGGCCGTTGAGGCCGAGGACCATGAAGGCGAAGAGCGGTTTGTACAGCTTGCTCGTGAGCGGGTCGCGCTGGACCGGGTAGCCGAGGTCGAGCCAGACCGAGTCGGTGACGCCGTCGCCGTCGTTGTCGACGTCGTAGGTCAACTTGCCGTTGGAGTCGGGATTCATGGGGTCGGGCGGGAACAGCGGCGAGTGGTCGACCTGGCGGGGGCGGAGGATCTTCGACCGCTGGGCCGGGGTCGCGCCGGCCGCCCAGTCGTGGACCTGCCCGGTGGCGAGCAGCGAATTGGGGCCGGTGAGGATGCCCGGCCGGTGGAACGAGGGGATGACGACCTGGCCGTCGGCGCTCTGGATGCCGAGGAACCAGTTCTCCAGGTCGCAGGCGTCGTAATCCTCGTCCATGCCGATGCCGTCGGGGTCGAGGCCGCCGGTGATCCACGAGTTGGCGATCCGGAAGTTGGCGTAGGCGGCCAGGTTGTGGGGGTAGGAACCGGCCAGTTGCGTCTGCGACAGCCCGGGGCCGTTGAACGCCCGCATGTACCGGCCGTCGAGGACGAAGGCGTAGCCGGAGAGGTCCGAGGTCAGGCTGGTGAACCCCTTGGTGACGGTCCCCTTCGAGAGGTCGACCGTCGCTCCCATGTTGGGGTCGTAGTAGACGAACGAGGTCGTGTCGCCGCTGGCGGTCAGGCTGGCGTTGGGGAGATTGCCGTTGGTCAGGGCGGCGGAGAGCGTGAACAGGTGGACGCCGCCGCCGTTGATGACGTCATCTTCGAGGATCTCGAAGGTCTGCGAGACGGCGCTGTTCCCGTTGCCCGTGGTGTCGAGCACGAAGGGGAACTTGACGATCCAGCGGGTGAAGTCCATCCCGTAGAACGGGCCCCCGGTGGGGATGTTCGTCGAGTACTGGAGCAGGGTCCCGAATGGCGAGGGCTTGGGAGAGGGGCTGCTACCGCCCCCCCGGAGGCCGAGCAGCTTGGTGAGCTGGGGCGTGGTGCCGAAGTAGCTGGTGATCAGCCCCCCGGTCTGCGCCGAGGTGTTGGCCGAGGGGTTGAGCAGGTTCGTGCCGCCGCTGAGGCCGACGCCCTTGAAGACCGAGTCGTTGCCGTACATGTCGCGGAGCAGGCTGTGGCCCCGGATCGCCGAGAGCGGGTTGTTGGTGTCGTTGATGAGCTGCGCCAGGGCGTAGTCCATCAGGGCCTCGGCCTGGGGCCGGCCGACCCCCTGCGCGAAGTTCCGGCCGGCGATCATCGACTGCCCGGCGAAGGTGGCGAAGGTCACGCCGATCAGGGCCATCAGGCCGAGCATGCCGAGGACCAGGACCAGGACGATCCCCCGGCGTCTCGCCCGAGATTGAGTTGCTCCCGCGAACATCGGCGATTCCTCCTCCACCGGGCCCCGCCCGGCCGCGCCCCTTCGCGGATTTGCGAAGGGCGGCCGGCCCGGGGGCGAGCGTTCTGTCTGTCAGTTGGTCAGCTTGTCCGTGAAGTCGTGGCGGATGGTCAGGACCTTGGACCGTTCGTTCCGGGGGTCGACCACGCGGATCTGGACCTGGATGCCCCGGAGCGCCGACGGGTAAGGGGCCGGGAACGCCGGATAGACCGGGCTCGCCGAGCCGTAGCCGTTGAGGAAGACGTCGAAGCTCGGGGCGTTGGTGTAGTCGGTCGACCAGGTGTCGAAGACCCGCGTGAGCCGGATGACGCCGACCTGCGAGTCGCCGATCAGGTTGCCGTTGCGGGGGTCGTGGCGGAAGTCGTTGGGGATCGGCGGGATTCGCCCCTCGTGGCCGAAGCCCGTCGGCTCGGACGAGGTCGACGGCTGGAATGGGGGGCCCTGGCCGCCCGAATTGGGAGTCCACCCGCCGAGATAGCTGGTCTTGTTCGTCGGGTTGGCGATAATAGTTGGTGAGCCGTAGCCTAGATCCTGGTAGCCCGAGCCAAAGGGCCCGGCCGTCGACGCCGAATAGAGCGGCGCGTCGGGGTCATATGCCTTGACGTCGAAGCTCCGGACGTTGGTCAGGATCAGGTCGTCTTCCCAGACGTGGTTGAGCGGTCCGCCCGGGTTGGGGTAGAAGCTCTGAGAGCCGGCGCCGTCGGTGAAGGGCGGGGGAGCCGTCGTGCCGGTTTGGGTCAGGGGCAGGGGGAACCGGGTGTCGTTGATCGAGTATTTCACGCCGGGCGGGAACGGGCTCAGGCCAAGCGGTTGTTTGGAGTTGCCGCCGTAGTTGACCCGGACGACCGGGTCGCCCCAGCCCACCGTGCCGTTGTAAACGGTCATCGTCTCGCGCCAGGTCGGGAACCCGAACCAGGACTGGAACGGGGAGACGGGGGCGGGCAGGAAGTCGCCGCCGTCCAGGGGCGCGTGGTTGATCAGGGTCAGGGTTATGCCGTTGATGTTTTCCTGACCCGGCATCATGCCGTGATGCCATCCCAACATTCCTACTGTCACTGAGGAAGGCAATTGGACCTGAGGAGTGGAGGCGGCGGGTGTCACGTTGCCACTACTTACGGTCGAGAAGTCAGGCACCGAGTACATCCCCGGGTAGATGAACGGGAAGGCGTAGGCGTCGTAGGGGTTCGTCTGGGTCCGGGTCAGGCCGTTCGGGAAGGGGACCGGGAAAAGGCCCACGGCGGCGTAAGAGTTCATCGACGCGTTCGGCAGCCAGTCGACGCTTCCGTTCGCATGGCCCACCCCGTCGTAGTAGAGCGTCGGATAGTAGTCGGGGATGCCGTCGGCGTTGTTGTCGTCGGCGAACCCATCAAGCGGGTTGATGTCGTTGAAGAACCGGGGCCGGAACGCCCGGTTCTCGCGGTTGGTCAGGTCGCCCAGGTCGTTGGGGAGCGGCTGGAGGATTCCCTGCCCGCTCGCGTTGATGACGTTCGGCCGGCAGGAGATGTCGTTCATCCCCTGCCAGCTTGCCCCGGTGGGCGAGATGCCGAAGATCGAGGTCGGGAAGCCCCCTCCGCCCAGGGTCCCCGTCGCGATCGAGTTGACCCGCGACGGCGCGACCAGGAAGACGCGGCGGTAGAGGTTGCCGTTGCGGAGGAAGTAGATGACCTCGGCCACCTGGCTGGAGATCGTGATCGGCTGGATCGTGTTGTTGATGGTCGCGTTGAGGCCGCTCAGGCCGCTGAGGTACTGGCGGCCGTTGAAGACCTGGCCTTCGGGGGCCTTGGTGGTGAAGGCGAGGTAGTCGTCGGTGTCCTCGCCCTGGGCGTCGGCGAAGGCGTTCTCGCCGTACTCGAAGTAGCCGGTCTTCCGGGAGGGGTCGTTGGGCGGGGTCATCTGGGCGGTGACTCCGGCGAGGTCGGCGCGGAGCATCGAGTCGACCGACCGGAGGACGACGTCCAGCTCCTGGGTCGTCCTGGCGGCGAGCATGGCGCCGGTGGCGGCCTGGAAGATCTGGACCAGGATCACCATCATCAGGACGACCAGCGCCACGACGACGAGCATCTCGACCAGGGTCACGCCGCGTCTCGGGCGGTTCGGGCGTCGCAAGGCGGCAAGCATCTCGGCTCCTCCTCCGGTGTCCGGCCCTGGATGGGCCCGCGGCCGGGCGATCAGTAGTGGACCTCGAAGGACCTGGGGAACACGTTGATCACGCTCGGCATCACCAGCGCAACGTTGACGAAGACCGGCGAGCCGTCGCTGTTGAGCAGCGTCTTGGTCTTGATCGGCGTGGCGACGGTCAGCCCCATCTGGCGGTAGCCCGACTTGACGACGCTGGTCTGGGGGTCGGTCCGCTTGGTGATCTGGTACCAGTTGCACCGGGCGAACGAGGTGAAGCTGGAGCCCAGCCTCGACAGGTAGGTCGAGGTGTTGACCTCGTAGGTGACGTCGCAGATCCAGCCGCCGGCGCGGAGCACCGGGTCGGGCTGGCCGGAGGGCCAGAGGAGCAGGACGCTCTTGTCGGAGACGGCGAAGCCCGGCCCGCCGCTGGGGACCAGGGTGCTGTGCGCGCCGACGCCGAAGATCGCCTCGTAGACGCTCTCGCCGGCCGGGGCCCGGACGGTGGTGCCGGGCAGCGCGTCGAAGCCGAACGGGCGGCCGTCGCAGACGACGACCTCGCCGACGAACTGGGTGCCGTTGCCCCCGGCGTCGGTCTGCCGGCCGGTGACGAACCAGGTGTACTTGTAGTCGGCCACCGG
>JAJYDH010000721.1 GCA_021777685.1 Planctomycetota bacterium
CGGATGCGTGGTGGGGCTCGCCCGAGGCTCGACCCACCCTACAAGATCCCGCCCCGAGTCCTTCTTCCAAGATGCCACCCGAGCTGTCCGAGACCCCGACCGAGTTCGTCGTCAAGGCCCGGATGGTGGGCAAGCGGATCGACGCGTACCTGACGAGCCGGTTCCCGGACTACTCGCGGAGCGTCATCCAGAAGGTCATCGACGCCGACGCCGTGCTCATCAACGGCCGGCCGACGAAGGCGTCGTACCGGGTCCGGCTCGACGACCAGATCCGCGTCTGGCTCCCCGACCTGGGGGACGACTCGTTCGTGCCCGAGGACATCCCGATCGGGATCGTCCACGAGGACGCCGCGTTCACCGTCGTCAACAAGCCGCCGGGCCTGGTCACGCACCCCGGCCGGGGCAACTGGAGCGGGACGATGGTCAACGCTCTCCAGTTCCATTTCGACACCCTCTCCTCGGTCGGCGGAGAGCACCGGCCGGGGATCGTCCACCGGCTCGACCGCGACACCTCGGGCCTGCTGATCGTCGCCAAGGACGACCAGGCCCACAAGGCCCTGGCCTGGCAGTTCGAGTCGCGGACGATCCGCAAGGAATATCTCGCGCTGGTCTACGGCGTCCCCTCGCGTGACAGCGACTTCATCGAAAAGCCCCTCGGAACGCACCCCACCCAGCGCGAGAAGGTCGCCGTGCGGACCCTCCAGGACGGCGGCAAGGAGGCCGTGACCTTCTACGAGGTCCTCGAACGCTTCGACGGCTACGCCCTCGTCCGCTGCAAGCCGAAGACGGGCCGGACGCATCAGATCCGCGTCCATCTCGCCCACATCGGCCACCCGATCGTCGCGGATAAAGCCTACGCCGGTCGAGCCGCCCTGACCCTCGGCGACCTCCTCGGCCCCGACTATCCCGAGGCCGACACGGTGCTCCTGAGTCGCCAGGCGCTCCACGCCCACGCCTTGCACCTGGAACACCCCCTGACCGGCGAGCCGCTCGAATTCACCGCGCCGTTGCCCGAGGACATGGCCGCGGCACTAGCAGCTTTGCGGGCTCATCGAAGTTGACCGGTTATCCGAATAGCTCCCGGATCGGCTCGCCGTTGTCGATCAGGTAGGTCGGCCGGCCGGCCCGGTCCTCGAAGGTGATCGATCGGGCGTCGATCCCCAGGTGCTGGTAGATGGTGCAGGCCACGTCCTGGGGGCTGATGGGGCGGTCGACGACGTGCTCGCCCCGGGCGCTGCTCTTGCCGATCACCTGGCCCATCTTCATCGTGCCGCAGCCGAACAGGACGCTGAATGTGTTGCCCCAGTGGTCGCGGCCGGCGTCCTTGTTCATCCGGGGGGTCCGGCCGAACTCGCCCATCGCCACGACGAGCGTGGAGTCGTACAGGCCGCGATCGATCAGGTCGTCGACCAGGGCGGCGATGGCCCGGTCCAGCGGCGGGATGAGTTTATTGGCCCCCTCCTCGGTCTTCATCTGGGGGGCGGTCCCGTGGTGGTCCCAGGGGACGCAGTTGACGGTCACGAACGGCGTCCCGGCCTCGACCAATCGCCGGGCCAGCAGGGCGCTCTGGCCGAAGGTGTGGCGGCCGTAGCGGTCGCGGAGCTTCGGGTCTTCCAGGGCGATGTCGAGGGCGTTGGCGACCGACTTGCCGGTGAGCATGTCGAACGCCTGGCCGTAGTAGGCGTCGATGTCGCGGAGCCTGGGGTCGGACTCGCGCCGGAGCTGGTCCATCGCCTCGCGGACGCGTCGGCGGTCTTCGAGCCGGCCGAGGGTCACGCCGCCGGGGAGGGTCAGGTTCTTGACCTGGTACTTCGCCTCGTTGGGGTCGGACTCGACGACGAACGGATTCGCCCCGCCGCCGAGGTAGGCCGCGTAATGGAAGATGTTGTCGGTCCCGCCCCGGAGGTTGGGCACGGCGACATACGGCGGCATCCCCCCGGTCTGCTTGCCGCCGAGGAACTGGGCGACCGCCGAGCCGATCGCCGGCCGGCGCTGGATGGTGTTGTCGGGGGCGTTGAAGGCCGGGCCTTCGAAGCCGGTGAGCATCCAGTGGTTGCCCTTGGTGTGGTCGCCCGACCCGTGGTTGACCGTCCGGACGACCGCGAGCCGGTCCATCCGCTTTGCTTGCTCGGGCATCAGCTCGCCGAACCGGACGCCGGGCAGGCTCGTCGGGATCGCGCCGAAGGGGCCTCGGAAGCCGCTGGGGGCCTCGGGCTTGGGGTCCCAGGTCTCCATGTGGCCGGGGCCGCCGCTGAGCCAGAACAGGATCACGCTCCGCTCGCGGGCCTTCCGGTCGGTCGCCCCTCGGGCCCGGAGCCGCAGGAGGTCGGCCAGCGTCAGCCCGCCGAGGCCGAGGGCCCCCGCCTGGAGGAAGTTCCGCCTCGTCAGGCCGTCGCAATCGCGGGCACCGGCGCCGAAGACCTTGAACATGACCGGCCCTTCGGATTTCGGAGGAATTTGACCCTTGTTAAATTCTCCCAACGTCGGGGTTTTGTCAAGGACGGGCCG
>JAJYDH010000722.1 GCA_021777685.1 Planctomycetota bacterium
CGGAGCTTCTCGCTCACCTCGACCCAGGACGCGGGGAACCGCAAGTGGTCGCTCGAAGGGCCGGTCGACGTCGTCGGCTTCGACGTCGCCCGGGTCAACCCGCTCCTGGAGGCGACCTCGGACCTCTCGACGACCCGGTTCCTCCAGTACGCGGGCGAGATCCCCGCCCTCACCCGGCTCGACCCCGCCCGGGTGTCGATCCGGGTCGACCTGATGGACGGCTCGCCCGTCCGGACGCTCCGGATCGGCGGCCCGGCGCGGCCCGGCCAGCTCTGCGCGACGACCGCCACCGGCCGCGAAGGCCCAGTCTTCCTCGTCCCCGAAGCTCCCTTCGCCGCCTGGCTCAGGCCGCCGAGGATGCGCGGCGACCTGCCCGACAACGTCTTCGCCCCTTGAGCCCGGGGCGGCGCGGCTGACCGGCCTTCACTTTCGGAGCGCGGCCTTTTGGAGTGCGGAAGCTTGCTCCCGCTTTCTGGCCCCGGAGCTTGCTCCGGGCGCATCCGACACCGCCCCGCCAGCCCGCGGAGCAAGCTCCGCTCGGTAAAGCGGGAGCAAGCTCCCGCACTCCAAAGGAGGCGGGACGGTCCCAGGGCCTCTCATATCCGTTTGTGTCCGGCTCCTCCCCCCTTGCGGGGGAGGGTTGGGGTGGGGGGACGTCGAACGAGGAATCGACCCGAGAACGTCCCCCGCCGAGCCTCGCCGTCGGGTTGGCGACCTGGGCCCTTCCTCTTATACTGGGACTTCAACCATTCGAGTCATCGGATCGCCCGGGAGCGTCGACGTGCTTCGGATCGTGCCCTATCCGCATCCCGCCCTCCGTTATGAGTCCCGGCCGGTGGTCCAGATCGACGACAGGCTCCGGGCGACGGTCCGCGAGATGTTCGACCTGATGTACGCCTCCAACGGGATCGGCCTGGCGGCCAACCAGGTGGGCGTGCCGCTCCGCTTCTTCGTCCTCAACCTGACCGCCGACGCCGCCCAGCCCGACGAGGAGCGGGTCTTCATCAACCCCGAGATCGTCAAGCGGCACTCGTCCGAGGAGAACGAGGAGGGCTGCCTCAGCTTCCCCGGCCTCTACGGCAAGGTCCGCCGGGCGAGGAAGATCAAGGTCCGCTCCTACGACCTCGCCGGCTCCGAGGTCGAACTCGACGCCGACGACCTCCTCGGCCGGGCCATCCAGCATGAGACCGACCACCTCGACGGCAAGCTCTTCATCGACTACCTCGGCCCGATCGCCAGGACCTCCGCCAACGCCAAGGTCAAGGAGATCGAGGCCGGCTATCGTAAGGCCCAGGCCGAGGGGATCTATCCCTCCGATGAAGAGATCCGCCGCCAGCTCGACGAGATGGCCAGATCGGCCGCCGTCGTCTGACCGACCTCCCCGGGTCCAGGATCGCCGCAAGGAGGCCAACCATGCTCCCCTCTCCCCGGATCGTCATGCTCGGCACGAAGGACTTCGCCCTGCCGACCTTCGAGCACCTCTGCGAGACCGGCCACGGCGTCGTCGCCCTGGTCACTCAGCCCGATCGCCCCCAGGGGCGCAAGCAACTGCTGATCCCGAGCCGGATCAAGGAGGCCGCGCTCGCCCGGCAGGTCCGGGTCGAGCAGCCCGAGGACGTCAACTCGCCAGACTCGCTCGAACTGATCCGGAGCCTTGAGCCGGACCTGCTGGTGACGGCGGCCTATGGCCAGATCCTCTCGGCCGAGCTGCTCTCGATCCCCCCGATGGGCGGGATCAACTTGCATGGTTCGATCCTGCCCGCCTACCGGGGCGCCGCGCCCGTGGCCCGGGCCATCGAGAAGGGCGAGACCGAGACGGGCGTGACCGTGATCCGGATGACCCCGAAGATCGACGCCGGCGGCATGATGGCCTTCGCCAGGACCCCGATCGGCCCCGACGAGACCGCCGGCGAGGTGGAAGGGCGGCTGGCGGCCCTGGGTGCCCCGCTCGTGGCCGAGGCGATCGCCGCGCTCGTCGCCGGCTCGGCGAAGATCCTCCCGCAGGATAAGTCGAAGGTCACGAAGGCCCCGAAGCTCACCAAGGAGGACGGTCGGATCGACTGGTCGCATTCGAACCTCCAGATCCACAACCTCGTCCGGGCCATGCAGCCCTGGCCCGTCGCCTCCACCCGCTGGCTCCGGGCCGACGGCCCCGTCCGCCTCATCGTCCACCAGACCAGGCCGGTCGAAGGAGAGGGGAAGCCCGGCCAGGTCCTCGAAGCCGAAGGAGATCGTCTCGTCGTCGCCGCCGGCTCGGGAGCGGTCCGGCTGCTGACGGTCCAGCTCGAAGGCAAGAAGCCCTGTTCGGCCCGGGAATTCCTCCACGGACACCGCCCCTTTGGGCAGTTCCTGGGCGGTTAGCAGGCCATGCCTGAGACACGTAGGGTCCGCTATTGCGGACCACCATTGATGTTGCGGCGAGTCCGGTCCGCAATAGCGGACCCTGCAAGTTCTCGTAGGGTGGGTCGAGCCTCGGGCGAGCCCCACCATGCATTCGATTGGTGGG
>JAJYDH010000163.1 GCA_021777685.1 Planctomycetota bacterium
GGGCGGCCCCCGCCGCCTCGGACCACGAATTCCGCCACGAGAACGTGCTGGGGACCTCGCTGGAGCTGGTCGTCCGGGCCGACACCGAGGAGGCCGCGCGGTCGGCCGAGGCCCGCGCCCTCGGCGAGATCGACCGTCTCGCGGCCGTCTTCAGCGGCTACGACCCGTCGAGCGAATTCCGCCGCTGGCAGGGGACCGTCGACCGGCCCGTGAAGGTCTCCCCCGAGCTGTTCGAGCTGATCGACGCCAGCGACCGGTGGCGGGAGAAGAGCGGCGGGGCCTTCGACCCCCGGGTGCAGGCCCTGACCGAACTCTGGTCGCGCTGCGCCCGGCTCGACCGGCCGCCGACGCCCGACGAGCGGGCGAGCGTCGGGGCGCTCATGGCCCCGGCCGCCAGGCGACTCGACGCCGCCGGGGGCGCGGCCGAACGGCTGACGGCCTGCCCGCTGAGCCTCAACTCGATCGCCAAGGGGTCCATCATCGGCCGGGCTTGCGACGTCGCGCTCAATCGCGGGCGCGGCGTCCGGGGCGTGCTGCTGAACATCGGCGGCGACGTCCGCGTCGTCGGCGACGTCGCCCGGACGGTCGGGATCGCCCCGGCGGTCGGCGACCCGGAGTCGGCCGGGCCGATCGCCCGGGTCGAGGTCCGCGGCCGGTCGGTCGCCACCAGCGGCAACTCGAATCGAGGGTTCCGCATCCTCGGCCGGTGGTACTCGCACATCTTCGAGCCCAGGACGGGCCAGCCCGCCGGCGGGGTTGATGAGTGCGACCGTCATCGGGGAGCGGGCCGCCGACGCGAATGCGCTCGCAACGACGCTCAGCGTGCTCCCCGTCGAGGACGGCCTGCGGCTCGTCTCGTCGATGCCGGGCGTCGAATGCCTGCTGGTCACGGCCGACGGGCAGGTCCCCAAGAGCGACGTGTGGGCTCGGTACGGGCCGCGGCCCGCCGGGCTGGCCGCCCTCGGGTCGCCCACCGCGCCGGCCCAGGAGCCGAAGGCCCCCGAGGGCAAGCCGGCCGGATCGTGGGGCGACATGATCCTCGACGTGCCGGCCGGCCCGACCGGCGGGGACGACGATTCGCGGCGGGTCGTGAAGCTGGAGGTCGTCGAGCACCTGAGGAAGGCGCACGGCGTCCGGGGCTCGGTGGCCGAATTCCGGGCCGACGAGAAGGAATGCGTCGTCACCTTCAAGGGGCCCGGCTACGCCGCCGATGCCTTCATCGCCCGCGAGTCGGGCCGCTACGAGCCGACGAAGACCCTGCACGGCCTCGTCGCGGTCATCAACGACCTCCACAAGGGGCGCGACGCCGGCCGGGCCTGGCCGGCGGTCATCGACGCCTCGGCCATCATCCTGGTCGCCATCTCGTTCAGCGGCCTCGCGCTGCTGTTCTACCTCAAGCGCAAGAGAATCCCCGGGCTGGTCGTCGTGTTCGCCGGGACGGTCGCGGTCGCGGCCATCGTCGTGCTGTTCGTCCCCTGATGGCCGTCAATGGTGCGGGTCGAGCCGCTTCTGGACGTGGGCCAGGGCCTTCCGGAGTTCGTCCATCGTCTCATAACGGCCCGCCGGCTCTTTCTTCAGGCAGGTCTGGACGATCTCGTCGATCGACTCGGCCTCTTTGGCGTATTTCCGGGGGATGGACGGGACGACGGAGGGCGGGGCGTAGTTCGAGTGGGCCCTGTCGAGCCGGGCGATGGTCCGGCCGTGGAAGGGAAGCTCGCCGGTGAGCATCTCGAACAGGACGACGCCGAAGGCGTAGATGTCGGCGCGGGCGTCGACGGCCTTCGAGTCGCGGAACTGCTCGGGGGCCATGTAGGGCAGGGTCCCCAGGAGCGAGCCGGTCTGGGTCAGGCGGAGCGTGGGCTCGCCCGGGTGCGCGGGGCCGGGATGGCATTCGGTCGCGGCCTGGTCGTGGACGGCCACCGGGGGGGCTGGGTCGTCGAAGGGGATCGGGTTCGTCTGGTTGTCGCGGACCTGGGCCGGGGCCTCGGCGTAGAACTCGTCGCGGATCACGGCGAGGCCGAAATCGGTGATCTTGAGCGTGCCGTCGGCGCCGATCATCAAGTTGCCCGGCTTGACGTCGCGATGGCACCGCAGGCCCTGGCGGACGGCGTGCTCCATCCCCAGGCAGAACTGGATGCCCAGCGCCAGAGCCCGGGGCGGGTCCAGGTCGGGCGATCCGATCCGCTTGCGGAGGTCGCCGCCCGTGACCAACTCCAGGAGGATGTGCGGCTTGCCGTCGAACTCCTCGACCGAGTGGGCGTGGACGATGTTCGGATGCGAGCCGAGGGCGACCCAGAGGGTCCCCTCGGCGACGAACCGGGCCTTCCACTCCGCGTCCTGAAGCCACTCGTCGCGGAGCGTCTTGATGGCGACGACGCTCCGGCCTGGCGGCCCGAAGTGGTCGTGGGCGACGTAGACGACGCCCATCCCGCCCGGATGGACCGCGAAGATCTCGAATCGGCCGGCGATCCAGTCGCCCACCGGCCTGAGCTTCGCCATGATCCGGAACCCTCCCCGGCCGCCGGGCGAACGTGACCCGTCGGCTGTCCCCAGCTTAACCGGGCCAGGGTGTCGGCTGGTAGTCATCGCGGGTGCGGGATCTCGCCGATTCTCAGGAGAAGATCGACTCGACGAACGCCTCGGCGTCGAAGGGCTGGAGGTCGTCGATCCCCTCGCCGATCCCGACGAACTTGACGGGGAGGTTCATCGCCTGGCGGACGGCGACGACCACGCCGCCCTTGGCCGTGCCGTCGAGCTTGGTCAGGATAACCCCCGTACAGCCGATCGACTTGGTGAAGACCTCGGCCTGGCGGATGGCGTTCTGGCCGTTGGTCGCGTCGAGGACGAGCAGGACCTCGTGAGGGGCCCCGGCGATCTTGCGGGCGATGACCTGGCGGACCTTCTCCAGCTCGCGCATCAGGTGCGATTGCGTGTGGAGCCGGCCGGCGGTGTCGACGATCAGGACGTCGACGCCCCGGGCCAGGGCGCGGTCGCAGGCGTCGTGGGCCACGCTGGCGGGGTCGGCATTGGGCGCGCCGCGGACGATGTCGGAGCCGGAGCGCTCGGCCCAGATGGTCAACTGGTCGGCGGCGGCGGCGCGGAAGGTGTCGCAGGCGGCCAGGAGGATCGTCTTCCCCTCGTTCTTGAGCCGTTGGGCCAGCTTCGCGATCGACGTCGTCTTGCCCGAGCCGTTGATGCCCGCGATCAGGTAGACCGTCGGCTTCGACGCCGAGACGATCAGGGAGCCCGGCCTGGGGTCGGCCAGGAGGGACTTCAACTCGCCCTTGACCAGTTCGATCAACTCCTCGTCCGCCGTCCGGTCGGCGTAAGCCTCGCGGACGCGGTCGACGACCTTCGCCGTCGCCTTCACTCCCACGTCGGCCTGGATCAGCGTGGATTCGAGCCTGCCCAGGAAGTCCTGGTCGACCTTGCGGCCCAGCCACGAGCGGACGTCGAACAGCCGGGCCGTCCGCGATAGGCCCTTCTTGAATCGGTCGAGGAGATCCTTGATCGCCATGAGTGGTCGGTGGTCGGTGGTCAGTGGTCGGTGGTCAGTTTTGGATTGCTAAGAATCAGATCGGCTCGTGAAGGGTTGTGAGGTATTTTCTCCGGCCTTTACTGACCACTGACCACTCTTCACTCGAAGAAGTGCCAGGTCGGCCTCGGGCGTGGTCACGGCGCCGACCCAGCGGCCGGGGCGGTCGCCCGCGTGGAAGTCCGTGCCGGCGATCGGGGCCAGGCCCAGCTCATCGGCCCAGGCTCGCCAGCGACGGCCGAGTCGGGCGTCGATCCCCGGACCGTCGACCTCGATCGAGCCGAGGCCGGCCTCGACGAACTCGCGCAAGGTGTTCGACCGCAGATCATAGGGCGGATGGGCCAGGCCGGCAACCCCGCCGGCGGCCCGGATCAGCGTGATGGCCTCGGCCCAGAGGAGCCTCGGCTTCTCGACGTGGGCGGGGCCGTCGTCGCCGAGGAAGCGGGCGAACGCCTCGCGACGGCCGGCGACCTGCCCGGTGCTGACGAGCCAGTCGGCCAGGTGCTTGCGGCCCAGCGTCGCGCGGGGGAACGTCCGGCGGAGGGCTTCGAGGTCGACGGAGAGTCCCAGGGCCGACAGGCGATCGACCATCTCGACGATCCGGCGGGCTCGGGCCTCCCGGAGGGCCGAGGTCGCGGCGACGAGGCCGCGGTCGTCGTCCCGGACGAAATGGCCGAGGATGTGGACCTCGCGGCCGTCTCGGGCGGCGGTCAGCTCCACGCCGGGGATGAGTTCCAGCCCCAGGCGGGCGGCCTCGGGCCGGGCGACGGCGATGGCCGAGAGGGTGTCGTGGTCGGTGATCGCCAGGGCCGTCAGGCCGACGTTCGCCGCGGCCCGGACGACCTCGCCGGGCGAGCAGCCGCCGTCCGAGTGGGTCGTGTGGACGTGCAGGTCGGCCGACGGCGGGCGGGCGGGCCGTCGCGGAGGTCCGACCCGGCGTTTGGTCCGACCTGGCGCGTTCAAGGCTCGTCGACCGGGTGGGGCGGCCCGGGGTCGGGGCCGGGATCGGGATCGGGGGTGGCCGGCGGGACGACCTCGGCGGGGGCCGAGGCGGCCTCCTTCTCCTTCGCGAGCCGGGCCGACCCGGCGGCCTGGAGCCGGTCGAGGATGCCGTTGACGAACCGGCTCGACTGGGCCGTGCTGTACCGCTTGGCCAGCTCCAGGGCCTCGTTGATCGCGACCTTGGCCGGCACGCCTTCGCAGTGGAGGAGTTCGAACGCGCCGAGCCGGAGGATGTTGCGGTCGATGGCGGCCATCCGGTCGAGCCGCCAGTTCTCGGCGACCTCGGAGATCAGCGAGTCGATCCTCGGCTGATGCTCGAGGACGCCGCCGACCAGGGCATGGGCGAACGCGCAGAGTTTCGGCTCCCGGAGCCGTCGCTCGATGAACCGGGCGACCTCGGCCGGGCCCTGGCCGGGGTTCTGCTCCAGTTGATAGAGGACCTGGAGGGCGATCTCTCGTCCTCGGGTGCGTCGAGTCATGGGTGCCTTGGGGCCTTTGCCCGCGGGATCAAGCCGGTCCTGAGTGCGCGGACCCGTGGCGAATGCTCTCCTCATGACTATACGCGAGGCTCGCCCCGGTCGTGAAGGGCAGACGAAGACGCGACGGGTTGAGCTGCCCGAAGCGGACCCAGAAATGGGGACGGGCACCGGCCGAAGACGTCCGGAGCTAGTCCCCATTTCAGCATCAGCCCCGGGAATCGGCGACCAGTTGCTTGTAGGCGGCGACGGCCATCCGGTCACACGCCTCGTTCTCGGGGTGGCCGTTGTGGCCGAGGACGATCGAGACCTTCACCTCATGCTCGGCCAGGAGCCCGTCGAGCCTCTGCCAGAGGTCGAGGTTGATGACCGGCTTGAACCCTTTCCCCTCCTTGCGCCGCCAGCCCTGCGACTTCCACTTCGGCATCCAGTCGCGGAGCCCCTTGCCGACGTATTCGCTGTCCGTGACCAGCTCGACCTTGCAGCGGCGCTTCAGGCTGGCGAGCCCTTCGATGGCGCCGGTCAGCTCCATCCGGTTGTTCGTCGTGGCGGGCTCGGCGCCCGAGGCGTCGACGATCCGGCCGCTGGCCGGGTGCTGGAGGATGTAGGCCCATCCTCCCGGCCCGGGGTTGCCGCTGCAGGCGCCATCGGTGAAGAGCCGGACGAAGTCGGCCGGTGCCGTGGGGTCGGGGGACATCCGTGAGTGATCCTCGCGCGAACGGGCGATCGGGCCGGGCGGGCGGAGGGCCCGCCCGGCGGTCGGGTCGTCTGGAGGAGGCAGGCTATCCGATCGAGGCTCCCGGCTCAATACTTCCGGACGACGCCGACGAGGACGCCGATAATGTCGACCTTGTCGCGGAAGATCGGCTTCATCGTCTTGTTGGCCGGCTCCAGGCGGATCCGGTTCTTCTCCTTGAAGATCCGCTTGAGCGTGGCCTCGCCGTCGCTGTCGCGGACCGCGACGATCTGGCCGTCGCGGGCGTGCTCCTGCTTGTGGATGATCACATAGTCGCCGTCGGCGATGTGCTCCTCGATCATCGACTCGCCGGTGACTTGCAGGGCGAACTTGTCTTCGGCCCCTTCCCACTCGGTGAAGGCCAGTTCTTCATCCTGCTCGATCGCCTCGATCGGCGAGCCGGCGGCGATCCGGCCGATCAGCCTCACGCCGGTCGGCGCCGGGGAGCTGGTCGGGTCGTCGAGGAGCTGGATCGCCCTCGACATGTTGGGCTCGCGGTGGATCAGCCCCTTCTTCTGGAGCGCCTTGAGGTGGCACATCACCCCGTTGGGGCTCTTGATCTCGAACTGGGTGCCGATCTCCCGGACGGTCGGGCCGTAGCCGCGCCCCTGGATCTTGCCGCGGATGAACTGGTAGATCTCGCGTTGTCGCGAGGTCAGTGCTTCGAGGTCGGCCATGAGAAGATTCTCCGGACGTTGGGAAGGGGGTCGATCCTTCGTTCGTTCTCGATCCGCGGGCTGATGCGGGCTCTCCACCAGATGGACACCACCCGACGAACGATCACCATCTGACCCTTTGACGGCTAATGTACACCGGTCGCCTACCTCATGGCGAGAACAATTTGGAAAAAGTTTGGCGACCCGTTGCGAACGGGCATCCCGGAAGGGTCTTGCCCGGCCCGGCTCGCCGGGATTAATCTCGGGCCGACCCTTCGAGCCCACGGAGCCCGAGATGCCCGAGTCAACCGCTTCGGCCGCCCGAATCCTGGCGATCCACGCCCATCCCGACGACGTCGAGTTCCAGTGCGCCGGGACGCTGGCCCTGCTGGCCGGGGCCGGCTGCCCGATCGTCGTGGCGACGATGACGCCCGGCGACTGCGGGAGCGTCGAGCGCGACGCAGAGGCGATCGCCGCCGTCCGGAGGGCCGAGGCGAGGGCGGCGGCGGCCTTGATCGGGGCCGATTATACCTGCCTGGAGTTCCGCGACCTGGCCATCTTCGAGGACGACGAGTCGCGTCGGAGGGTCGTCGAGGCCCTCCGCCGGGCCCGCCCCGACATCGTCCTGACCGCCCCGCCGGTCGACTACCTGTGCGACCACGAGGCGACCAGCCGCCTGGTCCGCGACGCCTGCTTCGCCGCCACGCTCCCCAACTACAAGACCCGCCAGTGGGAGCCCGCCCCGCCGCTGGCGAAGATTCCCCACCTGTATTACATGGACGCCATTGAGGGAATCGACCGCGACGGCCGGCCCCAACCCGCCGGGTTCCTCGTCGACGTCTCGAAGGTGTTTGACCTCAAGCGCCGGATGCTCGCCTGCCACGCCAGCCAGCGCGACTGGCTCCTGAAGCAGCACGGGATCGACGAATACCTCGAAGCCCAGGCCCGATGGGGGGCCCACCGAGGCGCCGAGATCGGAGTGGCCCAGGCCGAGGCGTTCCGGCAGTACCTCGGGCATCCGTATCCGACGGACAACCGGCTGCTAGCCTCGATCGGGCAGGATGGAAAAGGGCAGCACTTGCAGGCTCCATCCTTGACCAGCGGTCCGTCGCCAGTGCCACCCCTCCGCTGAATGCGATATGGTATACTCGCTTATATCAAACGGGATCATTTCTGGACGGTGCGGAGATGTCCGATGGCGTGGAAAGCAACCCTTGAAATGCTGAAGTCGCAGTTTGAAGCTCGGGCCACCGCTTCACGCGGCCTGCACCATCTCATGGTGGAAGTGGCCGACGATGAGCGGGACCGCATGCGAGGGCCGGATTGGTTTGTTCGTGAGTCCCATCTCGGATCTTCCGACCCCGCGCCGCTAATCCGTGCAGACCCGTGGTACGCCGTTCAAGTCTCTGGATTGCCGGAAGTCCACCCCCAGTTCCGAGAAATCCGTCCCGGAGAGGAGATCGGCGCGATCCCGGCGGATCGAATCATTCGCGACGGTTCGGGCTTGCCTCGGGCTATCTTCGAGCCCATGCGATTGCGGTCGAGTTACCTGTGTGGCGACTCGACCGCGCTCAAGAGCTTTGAATCGCTCGCCGAATCCGCAAGTAGGGCTCTGACGGGCGCACCCGGTCTATCGGAACACGAATTCGCCGCTGATCTCACAGAGTTGTTCCGTGCGCCGCGGGGTGGAATCCGTTATATTTTTGGAGACGTTCCAAACCCACCTCCACACTTCATCGCAAATGGGTGGCAGGCTGGGCGGTTGATCCATGAACATGGCGTGCTCATCGACGCCCCGATTTCAGAGGATCGTCCCGGAGTCGGGCACTGGCTATTATTGCTCCACCGAATGAGTTGGCAGTGCAGTCCGGGAAGCCCCCTTCGTGGGAAGCGGCTCGCCTGGAATGAGAACGTGACCGTCCCTTATGAGTGGGTGGTGGAGAGGGAATTCGATCCTGCTTGGCCGCAGCTATGGCGAGAGCGGTTCTCTCAAATCCCAACTACGTCTTACTACTCGGTCCTGGGTGATCGAGAACATCCGCTGGACGTGAACCTGGCTTCCGCATTTGCCGTGGACCTTCTACTCGCCGCTCGTCCCGAATCGAAGCCCTTGGCGAAGTTGAAGCATGGGAGCAAGGTCGACTATACCAAGGAGCTTTGGTATAGCCGACGACTTCCGCCGTGCGGCCACGGCGACGTACGCGACCTGAAGAAGCGAATAAAGCCGAAAATCGCGTTGATGGCCGCGACGACCACCGAGCGAGATATGGTGTTGAAACATCTCGAACCGGCGTTAGGCGAGAGCCATGTGTGCCTCGCACCTCACGCAAACAATACATACTTCGTCGGCCGCCTCGGCCAGTATCCGGTCGTGCTGTGCATGTGTGCGATGGGCGCATCCGGTCGAGACTCGGCTCAGATCGTCACTGGCGAGGTGATCCGGTACTGGAAACCATCGGCCCTGATCATGGTCGGGATCGCGTTTGGCAAAGACTCTGAGCGGCAACGGATCGGAGACCCCCTGATCTCTGAGCGAATTATCGCCTACGAACCCGAGCGAGTGGGAGTGGAGACTTCGGTTTCCCGGGGTCATCATTTTGTTGCGGGTGCACGATTACTTGACCGTTTCAGGAATTTCACGTTGGGATGGGAGTTCCAAGATCCGACCGGAGAGCAGTGCGAGCCTCGCTTGGGGCCGATCTTGTCGGGAGAGAAATTGGTTGACAACGTCGATTTCAAGACGTTGTTGTTCGAGCGACATCCCCATGCAATTGGAGGTGAGATGGAAGGTGTCGGCCTAGCAGCGGCAGCCGAGCGCCAACGATGCGAGTGGATCTTGGTGAAAGGAATCTGCGATTGGGCCGACGGTGAGAAAACCGACAATCACCAAGGGTTCGCAGCCGCCTCGTCCGTCAGCCTCATCCGACATGTGCTTTCCCACCCGGGAGTGATTGCATAGTGGCACAACCTTCGTCTCGTATTTTGGATCGGACCGAAACACGTCGGACCTGTCGTTCATGGGAGGATTCTCGGTCGAGACCGATCACGGCGACACATAGTCGATCAACTGCGCCAGGAGGCTCCGCAGATCCTTGCGGTGGACGATCCGGTCGAGGAAGCCGTGTTCGAGGAGGAACTCGCTGGTCTGGAACCCTTCGGGGAGCTGGACGCGGACGGTCTGGGCGATGACCTTGGGGCCGGCGAAGCCGATCAGGGCCTTGGGCTCGGCGAGGATGATGTCCCCCAGGCTGGCGAAGCTGGCGGCGACGCCGCCCATCGTCGGGTGGGTCAGGACGCTGATGTAGAGGCCGCCGGCCTCGGCGTGGCGGGCGAGCGCGGCGGAGACCTTGGCCATCTGCATCAGCGAGAAGATCCCCTCGTGCATCCTCGCCCCGCCGCCGGAGCCGGAGACGATCACCAGCGGGAGCTTCTGGCGGGTCGCCTCCTCGATGGCGCGGGTCAGCTTCTCGCCGACGACCGAGCCCATGCTCCCCATGATGAAGCCGCTGTCGGTGGCGCAGAAGACGATCCGGATGCCCTTGATGAACCCCTGGCCGACGATCGCCGCCTCGTTCAGCCCGGTGCGCTCCTGCTCGGCCTTGACGCGCTCGGGATAGGGGCGGCGGTCGTTGAAGCCGAGCGGGTCGCCGGGGCGGAGGTCGGCGTACCATTCCTCGAAGGTGTCGGCGTCGAGGAGCTGCGCGATCCGGTCGACCGCCGAGATCGGGAAGTGGTGGTCGCACTCGGGGCAGACGTTGAGGTTCTCGACCACCTGCTTGCGGAAGAGCGTGGCCCCGCAGCCTTCGCACCGCATCCAGACGCCTTCGGGCACCCGCTTGGCCTCGAAGTGCCCGTGCCAGGAGTTGGGGGAGCTTCCGCGAGTGCCGGCCATGATCGGGGATGCTCCTTCGGCTGCGTTCCGCATCGGCTTCCAGCCTATTTTATGAGGAAAGAGGGCGGATGGCATGGGGCCAGGGCCCGCGACGATCAGCCACCGTCCCCGTTGCGGCCCCAGTCGGGGCCGACCGTGATCTTCTCGAAGCCGCCGGTGGGGACCTGGTCGGCGAGCTGGACCCGGGGGTCCCGGCGGAGATAGCAGGCGATGAACTGGGCGATCGGCTCGCAGGCGACCAGGCCGATCGCCTCGTCGCGGTGCCGCTTGATGAGGGGCTTGAGGGCCGACTTGATCCGCTCCATCGCCCCCTCGACCGGCTCTCCGTGCGGCGGGCTGACGGTGCAGGGGTCCTCGATCCACTGGCGGAAGACCCTGAGATGCCGGCGCTTGATCTCGTCGACCTGCAATCCTTGCCAGAGCCCCTGGTCGAGGTTCCGCAGCTCGTCGACCCGCCGGGGGCGGAGGCCGAGCGCCTTGCCGACGGCCTCGGCGGTCCGGAGGGCGTTCTCGCTCGGGCCGCAGTAGAGCGCGGTCAACTCGATCCCGGCGGGGGGGCCGGCCAGCTTCACGGCCAGCTCGGCGACCTCGGCCCATCCCCGGTCGCTCAGGGGTACGTCGAGCACGCCCTGGACGCGGTTCTGCTCGTCGTAGACGGTGGCGCCTGGCCGGATCAGGACGACCTGGGTCATTCGTGTGACGGCGGCCCGACCGGGGGGGCCGGGGCACTGCCTCGCTCGGTCCCGCGACGGATGCCCTCGGCCAACTCGGCCAGGGCCGCCGCGTAATTGCCATCGGGGCGGAAGACCCCCGAACCCACCACCATCTGCGAGACCCCGGCGGCCACGGCGAGTTCCGCCGTGTCGGGCTTGATCCCGCCGTCGATCGAGATCCAGAGGCCCGGCCGGCCCGACCGGAGGGCGCGAACCTTGTCGAGCACCGAGGCGTCGAACTTCTGGCCGCCGAAGCCCGGCATCACGCTCATCACCAGCACCGCGTCGAGCGAGTCGAGATAGGGCTCGATCGCCGAGAGCGGCGTGGGCGGGTTGAGCGCGACCGAGGCACGGCAGCCGGCGGCCTTGATCCGGGCGATCAGGCCGGTCGGATCGGGCACCGCCTCGATCTGGAAGATGATGATGTCGCAGCCGGCCTTGACGAAGTCGTCGAGGTAGCGGCCGGGGTCGGACATCATCAGGTGACAGTCGAAAGTGAAGTCGGTCCGCTTCCGCCAGTCCTGGATGACCGGGGCCCCGTAGGACAGGTTGGGGACGAAGTGGCCGTCCATCACGTCGAGGTGGACGGCGACCACGCCGTCGCGCCTGAGCGCGTCCAGCTCCTCGCCGACCTTCGAGAAGTCGCAGTTGAGCAGCGAGGGCGTCACGAAGGGGCGAGACGCCCCGTCCCAGGCCGCGAGCCTGGCCGGACGCCCCGCCGGAGACCTCAAGTCGTCCCCCATCCGTCGAATCGCTTTCGGGTACCGAGGACTCGAGACGGGAATCGGCGACCGCCCCGGACGATCGGGGCGGGCCTATCCGTCAAAGATCGGGAATCACGCGCAGGGAGTTGAACGATTTCCCCTCGAGGCATTCCAGGAAGGCCCCGCCGCCGGTGGAGACGTGGCTCACCTTGTCGGCGAAGCCGAACTGCTCGACGGCCTCGGCCGTCTCTCCGCCGCCGATCACGGTCACGC
Organism: Planctomycetota bacterium; assembly: GCA_021777685.1. Lineage (GTDB taxonomy): Bacteria > Planctomycetota > Planctomycetia > Isosphaerales > Isosphaeraceae > Tundrisphaera. The sequence goes on from JAJYDH010000163.1 coordinate 11,988, forward strand.
CCGGGGACGCGGC
>JAJYDH010000164.1 GCA_021777685.1 Planctomycetota bacterium
CGGTGGCCGCCGTCGGCTGGTAGCCGACGTTCGACGGCATCCGGCCCAGCAGCGCCGAGACCTCCGAGCCGGCCTGGCTGAACCGGAAGATGTTGTCGATGAACAGCAGGGTGTCGGCCCCGGTCGAGTCGCGGAACCACTCGGCGTTGGTCAGGGCCGAGAGGGCGACGCGGAGGCGGGCGCCGGGCGGCTCGTTCATCTGGCCGAAGAACATCACCGTGGAGTCGATGACGCTCTTGCCGGTCGAGCCGATCTTGGTCTCCTGCATTTCGAGCCAGAGATCGTTCCCCTCGCGGGTCCGCTCGCCGACCCCGGCGAAGACCGAGTAGCCGGAGTGGACCTTCGCGATCCGGGCGATCAACTCGGTGAGGATGACCGTCTTGCCCAGCCCGGCGCCGCCGAAGAGGCCGATCTTGCCGCCCCGGACGAACGGGGTGAGCAGGTCGACGACCTTGATGCCGGTCTCGAAGACCTCGGTCTTTGGCGAGAGGTTGTCGAAGGCGGGCGGCTCGCGGTGGATCGGCCAGTGCTCGCTGGCGGGGACGTCGCCCCGGCCGTCGATCGGCTTGCCGAGGAGGTTGAAGACCCGACCCAGCGTCTCCTTGCCGACCGGCACCTGCACCGGGGCGCCGGTGTCGAGCACCGACATCCCCCGGACCAGGCCGTCGGTCGAGCCCAGGGCCACGCAACGGACCCGGTTGCCGCCGAGGTGTTGCTGGACCTCGCCGGTCAGGTTGATCTTCACGCCCTTCGACTCGGTCTCGATCTCCAGGGCGTTGAAGATCTCGGGCAGGTGCCCCTCCTCGAACTCGACGTCGAAGATCGAGCCGATCACCTGGGCGATATGTCCGGTCGCGGTCGCGGTGGCCATGTCTTCCTCTCAACTCAGCGAAGGACTCAGGACTGAGGGCTCAGGACTGAGTGGGGATGTCTGATGAATATCGGTCGGACGGTGCGCCGAGTCCTCGGTCCTGAGTCCTCAGCCCTGCGTGTTATTCGAGCGCCGCGGCCCCGCCGATGATCTCGGCCAGCTCGCTGGTGATCTGCGATTGTCGGGCCCGATTGTAGAGCATGGTCAGGTTCTTGACCATCTCGTCGGCGTTCTCGGTCGCCCCCCGCATGGCGACCATCCGCGCGATCTGCTCGCTGACGGCCGCGTCGAGGAAGCACTTGAAGAGGCGGACCTTGAACGAGACCGGGACGATCTCCTCGAGGATGCTCGCGGCGTCGGGGACGAACTCGTAGGGGACGCGTTCCTTCCTCGACGTGACGTCGGCCTTGCCCGGGGTCGCGGCCGGCTTCGCCTGGCGGACCGACTCGACCGCCGCGCCGACCTGCGAGACGGTCATCGGCAGGAGGGTCTGGACGACCGCCTCCTGACGGGCCGCGTTGATGAACCGGGTGTAGGCGACGTCCACGCGGTCGATCTCGTGGCGGAGGAACATGCCGATGTACTTGTTGGCCAGCACCTCGACCTCGTCGAACTGCGGCCGGTCCTCGAACTGGAGGTACGAGGCGTCGACCGAGATTCCCCGGAACCGGCAGAAGGCCAGCCCACGCTTGCCGGAGACCTCAAGCCGGGTCTCCATGCGGTCGGTCGCGTGGTCCTGCAAGGTCCGGGTGGCGATCCGGATGACGTTGCCGTTGTAGCCGCCGGCCAGCCCCCGGTTGCTGGTGAGCATCAGCAGGAGCGACTTCCTGGGGTGCTCGCGGACCTCCAGGAGCGGGTGCGAGACGTCGGTCGCGGACGCGCCGAGGTCGGCGACCAGCTCGGCGATCTTACGCGTGTAGGCTTCCGCCATCGTGGCCCGGTCGAGGGCCTTCTTGAACCGCGCGGTGGCGATCAGCTCCATCGTCCGCGTGATCTTGCGGATGTTCTGCACCGACTTGCGGCGCTTGACGATCGCTCGGGCCTTGGCCATCGGTGGTCTCTCGTCTCGCCGGCTGTTCGACTCGGATCTTGGTCGGGCTTCTCGCCCCGGATGTTATGAGGGATGGTCGATGATCGATGATCGATCGGGGTGGATCGGTCATCGACCATCGGCCATCCGATCGGGTCAGACCGCGGCGCCCGCGAGGGCCGGCGAGCCGGCCGGGGCGGGGGCCCGGTACTGCGTCTTGAACTCGGCCAGGGCCGCCTTCAGGCCGGCCACCACCGCGTCGGAGAGCTTCCGCTCCTTGACGAGGAGGTCGCGGACGTCGGACTTCCGGCCCTTCATGAAGGCGAGGAACTGCTCCTCCCAGCGGGAGACTTCCTTGATCGGCACGGTGTCGAGGTAGCCCTCGGAGCCGGCGTAGATGCTCATGACCTGGTCGACGACGTCCATCGGCTGGTACTGCGGCTGCTTGAGCAGCTCGACCATCCGGTAGCCGCGGTCGAGCTGCTGCTGGGTGGCCTTGTCCAGCTCGGTGCCGAGCTGGGCGAACGCCTCCAGCTCGCGGAAGGCGGCCAGGTCGAGCCGGAGCCCGCCGGCCACCTTCTTCATCGCCGGGATCTGGGCCTTGCCGCCGACCCGGGAGACCGAGATGCCGACGTCCACGGCCGGCCGGACGCCCGCGAAGAAGAGGTCGGGCTGGAGGTAGATCTGGCCGTCGGTGATCGAGATCACGTTGGTCGGGATGTACGCCGACACCTCACCTTCGAGGGTCTCGATCAGCGGGAGCGCCGTCAGGGAGCCGCCCGAGGCGGTCGTCTTGGCGACCTTGTGGCCCGGGTGGTTCGCCAGCTCGTGCTGCGACTCCTCGGCCCCCGGCACGCCGATGTAGACCTTGCCGTTGACGGCGGACGACTCGGTGATCTGGGCGTCGGCCGGGGTCGACTCGGGGACGATGACGTACTTGTTGGCGAGCTTCGCCGACCGCTCCAGGAGCCGGGAGTGGGCGTAGAAGACGTCGCCGGGGTACGCCTCTCGGCCCGGCGGGCGGCGGAGCAGGAGGGACAGCTCTCGGTAGGCGACGGCCTGCTTCGAGAGGTCGTCGTACACGCAGAGTGTGGCCATCCCCTTCTCGTACATGAAGTACTCGGCCATCGCGCAGCCGGCGTAGGGGGCCAGGTACTGGAGCGGGGCGGGGTCGCTGGCGCCGGCGGCGACGACGATGGTGTAGTCCATCGCGCCGTGCTTCCGGAAGATCTCGACCAGGTTGGCCGTGGTCGACTCCTTCTGGGCGACCGCGACGTACACGCAGATGACGCCCGTCCCCTTCTGGTTGAGGATCGCGTCGACCGCGATGGCGGTCTTGCCGGTCTTCCGGTCGCCGATGATGAGCTGGCGCTGCCCTCGGCCGATCGGGGTCATGGCGTCGATGGCCTTGATCCCGGTCTGGAGCGGCTCGTCGACCGGCTGGCGGCCGGCGATCCCCGGGGCGGTCGACTCGACCAGCCGGGTCTCGGAGGTGACGATCGGCCCCCGGTTGTCGATCGGCTCGCCGAGCGGGTTGACCACCCGGCCGACCATCGCCTCGCCCACCGGGACGCGGAGCAGCTCGCCGGTGGCGGTGACGGTCTCGCCCTCGTGGATCTGGGTATACTCGCCCAGGATGATGACGCCGACCGACGTCTCTTCCAGGTTGAAGGCCAGCCCCTTGACGCCGTTGGCGAACGTGACCATCTCGCCGGTCATCACGCCCGAGAGGCCGTGGACCCGCGCGATCCCGTCGCCGACCTCGAGCACGCGCCCGACCTCGGTCCGGGTCACCTCGGACTGGAAGTTCTCGATCTCACCCTGGATGAGTGAGCTGATCTCGTCGGCTCTGAATTTCATGGGTCTTTCTTTCGATGAGGCGGCCGCGGAGCTGTTCGAGACGGTTCCGGACCGAGGCGTCGTGGACCTCGTCGCCGACCTGGATGACCAGGCCACCGATCAGCGAGGGGTCGACCTCGAGGGTGATCACGGGCGAGGCGTGGAGCATCGAGGCCAGCCGGTCGCGGAGCGACGCCTGCTGGCCATCGTCGAGCGGGACGGCCGAGCGGACCGTGACCGCCTTGCGGTTGAGCCGGCGGTCGAGCGTCGTCCGGGCCTGCTCGATCACCGAGGGCAGGAGGCCGAGCCGGCCGTGGCGGTTGAGGACCCGGAGGAAGTTCACGACCTTCGGCAGGGCCCGGCCCCCGAAGGTCGAGGCGATGATCCGGTCCTTCTCGGCCGCCGAGATCGACGAGGAGACCAGGATCGCGGAGAACCGGGGCTGGCTTTCGAGCACGTCGGCCCGGAGCTCCTCCAGCTCGTTCACGACGGCCTCGGCCTCGTCGCCGCTGGCGTTGAGCAGGGCCTCGGCGTAGTTGCGGGTCAGCTCGGGGGCGACGTCGTCGAAGACGTTGCTCGGCCGGACGGAGGAGGGGGTGGGCGTGATCATGAATGCGACCCTTCCCGCCCGTTGGCCGGAAGCTCGCCCATCGCGACCTCGACGAGGCGACGGTGGTCGGACTCGCCCAACTCCTTCGAGAGGACCTTGCCGGCCACCGAGACGGCCAGGTCGGCGGTCTTCGACCAGATCTCCATGAGGGCCTGATCGCGGGCGCCGGCGATCTCGCGCTCGGCCCGGTGTCGGGAGGCCTCGGCTTCTTCCTGGGCCTTCTGGACGATGGAGGTGGCGGTCGTCTGGGCCTCCTTGCGGGCCTCCTCGATCAGGGCGCGGACCTCGTCGGCGGCCTTGGCCAGCTCCTTGCGGTGCTTCTCGGCCAGGGCCTCGGCCTCGTTCCGGGCCTTCTCCGAGTCGAGCAGGACGTGCTCCAGGTGGGCTTCCCGCTCGTGGAGGGCCTTGAGGAGCGGGCCCCAGGCGAACTTGCCGAGGACCAGCATCAGGCCGACGAACACCACCACGGTCCAGATCGCCAGCGACGGCTGGGGTTCCATGATGTTCGGGTCGCCGTGCGGGGCGGCGCCGTGGCCTTCCTGCTCGGCCAGGGCGGCGTCGCCCGCCTTCTGGGCGGGGTTTTCGTGGGTCCTGGCCGGCTCATCGGCCGCGAACGACGACCCCGAGGGGACGCCGAGGGCGAGCAGCAAGGCCAGGAGCCCGAGGGCCGTCAACGATCGCCGGGACATGGTGTTCAACCTCGCGAACCGGAAGGCGGAATGTCATCTAGGGGCGACGGGGGCCGGGCGGGACGTCCCGCCCGCCCGTGGGCCCGACGTCAACTGTTGTTGATGATGAAGCCGCAGACGATCAGCGCGAAGAACGTCACGCCCTCGATCAGCGCGGCCGAGATGATCATGGCCGTCTGGATCTGGCCGGCGAGCTCGGGCTGGCGGGCCATGCTCTCGACCGCCGAGGCGGTCAGCTTGCCGATCCCCAGGCCGGCGCCGATGATCACCAGGCCGATCCCGATCCCGTTGAACCGGGCGAGCGGCTGCGCGGGGGCGGCGGTCGTCTGGGCGGAGGCCGTGGCCGAGGCGGCGAGGAACAGGCCAAGGACCAGGGCGGCGGACTTCACGAATTTCATCGGAACCTCGACTCCTAAGGAATGCCGGACGAAGGGGGGAGAGTGCGGGGACGCCGGGCGCCCCGGGATGCGGCGGCGGCACGGAGCCGACGCCTCGCGGTGATCGCGGCCCGTCCCGCCGCTCGGGCTCAGTGCGGGTGGGCCGCGGAGCCGATGAACAGCGCGGACAGGAAGGTGAAGATGTAGGCCTGGAGGAACGCCACGAACAGCTCCAGCAGGCTCAGGGCGACGACGCCCGCGAGGCTCGCCGGGGTCACGACGTACCACATCGTCCCGCCCACGGTGAGGATGAAGCCGAGGATCACCGCCAGGACGATGTGCCCGGCCAGCATGTTGGCGAACAACCTGACGCAGAGCACGATGTGGCGGATGAACAGGCCGGCGATCTCGATCAGGAACATCAAGACCCACATCGGCGGCTTCATGATCTTCGGCACGTCGAGCTGGGGGACCAGGGCGATCCAGTAGCCGACCGGCCCGGAGTGCCTGATCCCGGCGATCAGGACCGCCGCGAACGTCATGACCGCCAGCACCGCCGTCACGTTGATGTTGCCCGTCGCCGAGGCGCCCCCGGGGATCATCCCCAGCAGGTTGTTGAACAGGACGAAGAAGAAGACCGTCCAGAGGTAGGGCAGGAACTTGTCGGCGTCGTGCCCGCCGATCGCCGGCCGGGCGATCCCGTCTCGGATGAACAGGATCAGCGTCTCGAAGGCGTTCAGGAACGCGCCACGCGTGATCGGGTGCCTGGCGACGTGGCGGGCCAGCGGGATGACGATCGCCGCGATCAGGGCCGCCGCGATCAGCTCCATCACCATGAATCGAGTGATCTGGAACGAGTACGGCCCGAGCGGGATCGCCGGCAGGTGATACTCGAAGTATTGATTGCCCCAGGGCAACTCCAGCGTGGTGTTGTCCACCACGTGGGTCAGCGGGCTGTGGCTCTGTGCTTCCGCGGCCATGATTGCGAGTGTCCCGAAAATGCCAGGTGGGCCGGTGGGCCACGCCCCGGCGGCGGATGATCGGCGCCCCGGGATCCCCGGTCGCCTCAGGTCGGCTTCGACGAGCCCTTGGCGATCTTGAGGATGTGGAGCATGCCCACGACGAAACCAAGCACCATGCCGGCCAGGAGCCCGACAGGGGCCGATCCCATCCGCCGGTCGATGAAATGGCCGAGGAACGCCGGCAGGGCGAACTCGAACCCCAGGGTCGTGATCCTCGACGCCCAGTCGATCCCGACCGAGAGCGGCGAACGGGGCTCGGGGGCGGACATGCGGACCCTTCTCTCGGCTCCAAGCGGCAAGGCCGCCCGGGGCTTGCCGGCCCCGCGATATTCCCGGAATCGGACCCGCCGGGCGAGAACGCACAACCTCGGAACCGTCGGCGAGTTTCAGCATACCCGCCCCCATCTCCAAGTCAACAACCCACCCGGGGAATTCGAGAAATTTTTCACAAAGTCGATTAATGGTTGTTAAACTCTCCCGTAAAAGGGGTTTCGGCCGAAGCCGGGGCGGGTCGAACGGTGAGGCCGGGTCGTTACAGGTCGCGATGGCTGTCCGCCACCGGACAGATGCAGGCGAATTTGAATTGACGGGGGCCGCGAAGTTTGGTATTACCATACCAAGCAGCATCCTACGTCTACAGGCGAGCCGGTTGAGCCAGTGTGGGGACCAGGCATGATGTCGCCCTCGTGCTCCGAATCCGAGACATCGACAGGCGGCCTCTGACCGTGATCCACGGCTCGGACGGCCGCCTTTCTTTTTGATTCGGCGTCCCGGCGAAGAGACCCGGTCCGGCGATCCTGACCTCGCGGTTTTCCCTAGTCCGGTCGGCAGGGAGCTGGCCGGATCGGCCCACTCACGGATGAACCTCGTGTTCCTTGTCCCGTCCTGGTCGGGCCAGCCGGCCCTCGGGCGGAGACGGAGTGGCCCCGCATGACCGTCGATTCGCTCAAGGACTGCAATAAGAAAGTTCTGGCGCGGATGGCCAAGGACCAGGGTATCGTCGGCTGGCACGCGATGCGTAAAGATCAATTGATCCGCGCATTGACGCCCCCCGCGGCGACTCTCAAGAAGGACGCGTCGAGGCCCTCGCCCGAGAAGCCGATCGCACCCCCGCCCGCCAAGCGGCCGGCGCCCCCGCCGGCCCCCGCGAGAATCTTGACGGTCTCGCCGCCCCGCCCGCTGGAGCACGGCTGCGTCAAGGATCGGATCATCGCGATGGTCCGCGACCCGTACTGGCTGCACGCCTACTGGGAGCTGAGCCGCTCGACCCTGGCCAGGGCCCAGGCCGCGCTCGGCCAGGACTGGCACACCGCCCGGCCGGTCCTCCGGCTGATGGACGTCACCAGCGAGGACACCACGTCGGCCTCCGAGCGGCACGTCCGCGACATCGAGATCCACGGCGGCGTCAATAACTGGTACATCGACGTCACCAACCCCCCCCGGTCGTATCGGATCGACATCGGCTACCTCGCCCGCCGCGGCAAGTTCTTCGTCCTGGCCCGCTCCAACGTCGTCAGCACCCCCAAGGCCGGCGTCTCCGACGTCCTCGACGAGAACTGGGCGAGCGTCCAGGAGCAGTTCCAGAAGATCTACCACCAGTCGGGCGGCGCCAGCGGCTCGGCCAGCTCGCAGGACCTCCGCGAGCTCTTCGAGGAGCGGCTCCGCCGGCCCATGCACGGCCTCTCGCTCCAGAGCCTCGGCACCGGGGCCCTCCATAGCCTCTCCAGCGGCTTCCACTTCGAGATCGACGCCGAGCTGATCGTCTACGGGGCGACCGAGCCCAACGCCAAGGTCACGCTCCAGGGCGAGCCGGTCCAGCTCCGCCCCGACGGCACCTTCACCGTCCGCTTCAGCCTGCCCGACTCCCGCCAGATCATCCCCGCCGTCGCCGCCAGCCCCGACGGTGTCGAGGAGCGGACCATCGTCCTCGCCGTCGAGCGGAACACCAAGGAACTCGAGCCGATGATCCACGACGGCAACGAGCTCTGAACCCCTCGGGCGAACGCCCCGGGTCGGACGCCGCGCCATTCCCGCTCCCCGGAGCGAGAGTCGCGCGGCGTCTGCCATTGTCTCATCGCCCGGCCGCCGTAAACTGATGGTAAGGTCAGCATCCACCCCCAGAATTCCCCCACCGGCCCGGGAGACGCCCCGTTGAGCAAGGACATCACGCCCATCCTGGACGGCTGGGACCTCGACCCCGACGAGTTCCAGGTCCGGATCGTCGCCGGGATCGACGGCCGCGACAAGATCCAGCGGCGGATCGACCTTGGACTGATCCAGATGGAGCTGGCCGGCCGCCCCGACGGCGAGCGCCCCTTCGGCTTCGACTCCCTGCTCGACTTCCACGAGGCCAGGGCCGCCGAGGCCAAGGACTCCTCGGGCTACTCGCTCGACTCCGTCGCCTGCGCCGACCTCCTCCGCGAGGGCGTGCAGTATTACCACCGCTATCTCGCCGCCTACCACCTCCGGCGCTTCGACCTCGTCGCCCGCGACACCAGCCGGAACCTCCGGCTGTTCGCCTTCGCGGTCAAGCATGCCGCCGACAGCCGCGACAAGATCCAGTTCGACCAGTACCGCCCGTATGTCACCATGATGAAGGCCCGGGCGCTGAGCGCCGAGGCGATGGAGCGGGGCGACCACGCCTCGGCCCTCGTCGCCGTCGACGACGGGATCGCCGGCATCCGCGCCTTCCTCCGCGACTACGAGCAGGACGAGGACCAGATCGAGTGCCGGGAACTGGGCAAGCTCGTCCGGGTCCGCCGCGAGATCGAGGAGTCCCGGCCCGTCGGGCCCGTCGAGCGGCTGGAGCAGCAGCTCGACCTGGCCGTCTCGCTCGAAGACTACGAGGAAGCGGCCCGGCTCCGCGACCAGATCGCCCGCCTCCGAGGGGCCCCCTCCTCCGAGGCGAGGACCGGCCGCCCGTCCTGATCCCGGCCGATTCCGGGCATCGGGCTTGATGCCCGGGGGGGCGTCGGCTACCATGATCCCTGTCCGGTCTCGGCCGGACGAATCCTCTGCCATGTTCGATAGGGGCGTACTTTTGGCGAACCAATGAGTACCCGTTGGGAGCCGATTCACGGCCGCTCGGCTTGTCCGTCCTGGCCTAAGGCGCCCACTTAAACTGCGGGTTCTCAAAAGCGTTCCAACGGCATTGCGGTGGAGGATTTTTCGGGCCCACGCCCGCCTTCGAGCGATCGAAGTCGGGCGTGGGCCCGACCTTTGATCGTCGGAATTGTCCGGGCGGGAACGACCATGGGACCGAAGGCCCGGAAGGCCGCGATTCGCCGCGAGGTCATCGCCCGGGTCCTGGCGATGGACCCTTCGGACAGGGCGAGCCAGGAGCTTGCGCTCGCCCGGCGGTTCGAGGATCTTCCCGGGTTCGCCGGGGCGTCGACGGTCCTGCTCTACGTCTCGGCCTTCGCCGAGGAGTTCGACACCTTCCCGATCCTCCGGCGGGCCCTGGCCCTCGGCAGGCGCCTCGTCCTGCCGACCGTCGATCGCCGGTCGAGGACCCTCCGCCTGTACGAGGTGGCCGAACTCGACCGCGACCTCGTCCCCGGCCACCGGGGCATCCCCGAGCCGGGTCCGGGCCGTCCCGAGGTCGACCCGCTCGCCGTCGACTGGGCCCTGGTCCCCGGGCTGGGGTTCGACGACCGGGGGCATCGGCTCGGGCGGGGGGCCGGCCACTACGACCGGCTCCTGCCCCGGCTCCGGCCCGAGGTCCCCCGCTGGGCCCTGGTCCTCGACGCCCAGTGGGTCGCCGACCTGCCGACCGAGCCGCACGACCAGCCGCTCGACGGCGTGGCCGACCACCTGCGGACCTGTTACGGGCATCGATCGGCCGATGGTCATTCGTCGCCCGCCTTCGACGGTCCCGAGTAGGCCCGGAACGCGGCGGGCAGGTCGGCCGAGGCGGTGTCGCCGTCGTGGAGGATGACCCGGTAGCGGAACCGGATCGACTTGCCGGCGGGGAGGACGTATTCGCCCGAGGTCTTCTGGCCGAAGTCGTGATATCCGAACGGGTTGGCGGCGAACAGGCCGTAGTCGCGGACGTGCCAGGTGGTCGGGTAGCGGAAGCTCGACGGGTGGTTGAGGATCGCCACGCCGACCGTATTGCCGTCCACCGGCCCCGTGTAGTCCACCCAGGGCGAGGGCTTGCCCCAGGCTTTCGTGTCGGCGATCCCTTCCGCGTTGACGATCTTCCCGCCTTTCTTGGCGGTGACGTCCATCGAGCTGGCCACGCGGAGGCCGAACATCCCCTCCTTGGTGTCGCCGAACGTGACCGGCCCGGCGGTCGCCTTGAGGGTGACGTCGAAGTCGATGATCCGGGCGTGCTTGCCGGCGTGGAACCTGACCTCACGCTCGTCCTCGCAGACCTTCTTGCCGTCGGGGGCGAGCCAGTCGTCCGTCGTCCGGATGACGCCGACGTCCGGCCCGGACGTGACGACCGGCCTGCCGGTCTCGACGATCCGCCCATGCCCCGGCATCTCGCTCCAGAAGTCGACCCCGTTGACCTTCCCGTGGGTGAACCAGAGCGACCGGTGGTGCGGGTGGTCGTACTTCTCCCCCTCGACCTTCTTCATCGGGAACGCCCGGGTCATGGCCGCCCCGGATGGCCCGATCACCGGGAAGTAATACGGCTTGGGGCCGTCGTCGGGGATGTACTCGGTGACGAGCTGGCCATCCACCCGGACCTCGATCCGCCGGCCTTTGGAGATCAGCTCGACGCCCGACCCGGGCGCGGCCGGGGCCTGGCCGGAGGCCGGGCCGCAGAGGCTCAGGGCAAACGCGCAGACGGCCCAGGCACCGCCCGAGGTGAGTGACGATCGGATCATGGATGAGGCTCCGGGAGGATCGAGGTTCGGCGGGATCATTTCGGATGTCCGAGTCGTAATCGGCCCGCCGGCCCGATGCAAGGAAAAACGCAGGGAACTCGACCTCTCTCGGGTGCCCCTCTCGATTTTGGGATCGCAACGCCCCTCGTTCCCACGGTCCTCCGTGGGAATGCCGTCCGGGACGCTCCGCGTCCTCTTCCGAGCGGCGCGGCCGGGCCGGAAGACGACGCGGAGCGTCGAAGACGGCATTCCCACGCGGAGCGTGGGAACGAGGGTCTACTCTCTCGGCGATGTCCAAATTCGAGAGGCGGATCACCCCTTCGGACGGTCGCCCTTGGCAGGCCGGGGCGATGTTGCTATGGTTCGCGGGCCTGGGGATGGGCGGCGAGCCGGCAGAGGGGCCCGACCGGGGATCGGCCATGAATTCCGCGACGGATGAGCCGGATGACTCCGGGAGATCGGGCTTCCGACCGGGCCCGGGATCGATCCTGGCCTGGGCCATCTGGATCGGGCTGGCCTCGGGGACGCTGGAACTGGCCGTCTTCCTGCTCAAGTGCCGCGTCTTCGACCCGAGGAACCTGAACGTCAGCCGGCACTTCGTCTGGATGTTCCCGGCGGCGGGCCTGGTTGTAGTCGGCGG
>JAJYDH010000165.1 GCA_021777685.1 Planctomycetota bacterium
GGGAGGCCGAACTGCCGTGATCGACACCGCCTCGCTTCTGCTCGGCCCCCTGGCCGGGCCCGAATGCACGCGAGCCTCTCGGCGAGGCTGGTTGATCTGGGTCCGGATGCTGCCCGCGATCGCGGCCGGGGCGGTGGCGTTCGTCGCCCTCTGGATCTGGTGGGTCAGGCATCAGCTCAACCCGTATCACCAGCCCCTGATGGAACTCCGGATCGCACTGATGATCGTCGAGGGGCTGCTGGTCTCCTTCTCGCTCATCCTGGCCCCAGCGGTCCTGGCCGGGAGCCTTGCGGGCGAGAAGGAGCGAGGTTCGATCGGCCTGCTGCTGACGACCCGGGTGAACGCCGCCGAGATCGTCCTGGGGCGGCTCGCGGGCCGCCTCTCGCAGGTGGCGATGATCGAGATGGCGGCGGTGCCCGGGCTCCTGCTGATCGCGGCGATCTCGGGTTTCGACCGGGCATCCACAATGACGCTCCTGGTCCTGCCGATGGCGATCGCCCTCGGGGGCGGCGGGATCGCCCTGGCCGCTTCGGCGATGTCGCGCCGGGGTCGAGACGCTCTCCTGTTGGTCTACCTGATCGACATCCTGTTCCTGCTCGCCCCGATCGCGGGGGCGTGGGGCTGGCGATGGGCGAGCCTCGTCAGCCCGTTCCTCGTCCTCCCGGAGATGGTCTGGCGGGAGGAGGTCGAGCCTTCGTTGATCAACGCGGGGATCTGGGCGGCGATGGGCGTGGTCGGGATCGTGCTGGCCTCATGGCGGCTCCGGCCCGCCTGCCTCTCGGAAGGAGACGAGGCGAGGTCCCGGAAGAGGCTCCGACGCCGGGGGTGGGTCCCGCCGCTCGACGGGCGGCCGATGCTCTGGAAGGAGCTGTACATCGAACGAGTGGGCACGCTCGGCCGAGCCGGCCGGTGGATCGGCGGCCTGCTCGTCCTCTGGCTGGGCCTGGGGAGCGTCATCCTGGGGGGAGTGGCCGGATGGAGCTACCTTTCCGGTGCCGATTCGGACTGGTTCGACGAGGCGGTCCGGCTCTCGTCCTCGATGTACGGCGGCTCGGCGATCTTCATCGGCTTCCTGATCCAGTGGGCGATCGGGCTGAGAGCCGCCGTGACGATCTCCTCGGAGCGCGAGCGGGGGACTTGGGACGCGCTGCTGACGAGCCCGCTCGAAGGGGGCGAGATCGTCCGGGGCAAGCTCTGGGGGAGCCTGTACGCGCTCCGATGGCTGATCGGCTCGGCGCTGCTGGCCTGGACGATCACGCTCGCGATGGGCGGGATGTTCTGGCCCGAGTACACCGAGCAGCTCCTCGGCCTGGCCCTGATCGGGTCGTTCATGTCGGCCGTCGGCGTCCGGACGTCGCTCCGGAGCCCGACGGCCACGCGGGCGATGGGCGTGACCATCGGCATCTGGTTCGGGGCCCTGTTGCTGGCGATGGCGATCGCCTGGGTCGTCTGCCTGCTGGTGATGCTGATCTGCGTGATCGGCTGGCTGATCGCGATCCAGCTCGGGTTGACCACCTTCAACGCCCGGCCCTGGTTCCCGATGTCGTTCCGGCTGGGGACGGACATCGTGTTCTACGCCCAGTATCTCGCCGCGACCCTGCTGATCGTCGGCGAGACGCGGCTCCGCTTCGACCGGGTCGCCGGCCGGATGACCGGCGGCGCGGCCGCCGTCGCCCTGGACCACCTGATCCACGGGAAGCCGATGGCGCCGGTGCGGCTCGACGCGAAGAAGGCGACGAGCCCGAAAATGGACGAGGTCGCCCGATCGGAATGAAATCTCAGATCTCAATCATGAAATTTGAGATCTGAGATTGTAATTGCCTTTCCCCGACGACCGTCAAGCGTGGTGGTCCGCCCGATAGGGCGGGACGTCGGCCGCGGGCGGCGGCATGAGGGTCGGCCTCGGCCCGGCCTCGGCGAGGAAGGCGAGGTCGATCGGGTGCCGGTCGAGGACGGCCTGGAGTTCGACCGCGTCGAGGGTCTCGCGCTCGATCAGGAGGGTGGTCAGGTCTTCGAGGGCCATCCTCCGCCGCGAGAGGATGGCCCGGGCGACCTCGTAGGCCGAGTCGAGGACCCGGCGGACTTCCAGGTCGATCTCGCGGGCGGTCCGCTGGCTCCAGGAATCGGAGTTCACCCCTCCGCCGGGCAGGAACGGGCTCCGGCCCTCGTTCTGGTAGCTGACCCGGCCGAGCCTGGGACTCATGCCGAACTCGGCGACCATCTTGCGGGCGATCGAGGTGGCACGCTGGAGGTCGCTGGTCGCGCCGTCGGAGACCTCGCCGTAGACCAGCTCCTCGGCCACGGTCCCGCCGAGCAGGCCTCGGATGGCGTTCTCCAGCCAGCTCTGGGTGTGGAGGAAGCGGTCGTCCTCGGGCCGGTACATCGTGTAGCCGAGGGCGCCGTTGCCCCGGCCGAGGATCGAGACCTTGTGGACCGGGTCGGTGTGGGGCAAGGTCCGCGAGACGATGGCGTGGCCGGCCTCGTGGTAGGCGATCCGGAGCTTCTCGTCGGGCCGGAGGACGCGCTGCTTCTTCTCGGGGCCGGCGACGACCCGCTCGACCCCCTCCTCGAACTCGACCCGTCCGACCTGCTGCTTGCCCTTCCGGGCGGCCAGGAGAGCGGCCTCGTTGACGAGGTTGGCCAGGTCGGCCCCGACGAAGCCGGGGGTCATCGCGGCGATGTGGCGGAGGTTGATCTGATCCTCCAGCGCGACCTTCCGGGTGTGGACCTTGAGGATCTGCTCTCGGCCGGCGATGTCGGGCCGGTCGACGGTGATATTGCGGTCGAACCGGCCGGGCCGGACCAGCGCGGCGTCCAGCGTCTCGGGCCGGTTGGTGGCGGCCATGACGATCACGCCGAGCCCCGAGTCGAAGCCGTCCATCGCCACCAGGAGCTGGTTGAGGGTCTGGTCGCGCTCGTCGTTGCTCCCGGGGCCGCCGGCCCCCCGGGCCTTGCCCAGGGCGTCGAGCTCGTCGATGAAGATCAGGCACGGGGCCTTGGAGGTCGCCTGGGCGAACAGGCTGCGGACCCTCGCGGCGCCGACGCCGACGAACATCTCGACGAAGTCGGAGCCCGAGAGCGAGAAGAACGGGACGCCGGCCTCGCCCGCGACGGCCCTGGCCAGCAGGGTCTTGCCCGTGCCCGGCGGCCCGACCAGGAGCACGCCCTTGGGAATCCGCCCTCCGAGTGCCTGGAACTTTTCGGGGGTCCTGAGGAAGCCGACGATCTCGCGAAGCTCCTCGACGACCTCGTCCGACCCGGCGACATCGTCGAACGTCACCCGACCATCTTCATTGTCGTAGACCTTGTGGCGGCTCCGGACGAACGCGACCGCCGACCCGAGGCCGCCCGAGCGCTTCGAGATCGTCCAGAGGACGACGCCGGCCAGGGCCAGGAACATCAGCGGCATCGCGATCGCCTGGGCGGTCGAATGGTCGGTGGCGGCGTCATAGTTGCCGTCGCGGACGTGGGCCTCCAGGAGCCCGGCGAGCGAGTCGTCCCGCTCCATCCCGAGCCTCGACACGCGGAACCGGGCCGGCCGCCCGTCGGCCCGGCTCGCGATCAGCTCGCCGGTGATCTCGGCCGGCGCGACCCGGGCGGATCGGATCTCGTCGCGGGCCAGCCGTTGCTTGAATTGGCCGTAGCGGAGGTCTTCGACCGGCTCGAAACCGGCCCGCCAGGCGAAAGGGACCGCCGAGGCCGCGAGGAGAGCGGCGGCGGCCCAGGGCCAGATGGCGAGTCTGCGAGACTTCTTCGAAGGGGGGGACGTCGACCGATCTCTGGTCTTGCGTTCCATTCAAAGATGTTCCGGCGAGGATGTCCGCCCACATCGCGGATCGAGCGAGATTGGGCCACACCGCCTTGGTGGGCCCGGCCGGCGATCGCGGGCTGGGTGTCGTGTGGGTCAAGTTTAAGGAAACGCCGAGGCGTCCGTCAACCGACGATCTGGCCCCGGCCTAGCGGGCCGGCTCGCCCGAGGGCCTCCTGGCCGCGACCTCGGGGGCGATCAGGCTCAGGTTGTCGAGCGCGGCGCGGGCCTCGATCCGGCGGGCCTTGGTCAGGTCGATCCGCTCGTCGGAGAGGTTCACCTCGAACTTGCGGTTGCCGGGCAGTTGCAGCGGGATCTTGATCGTGAACGTGCTCCCCTGCCCCGGCCGGCTCTCCAGATGGACGTCCCCGCCGAGGAGCTTGGTCAGCTCTCGGACGATCGACAGGCCCAGGCCGGTCCCCTGGTGTTCACGGGTCAGGACGCCGTCCCCCTGCCCCGGATGGCGGGCCTGGCGGAACTTCTCGAAGATCGTCTCGCGGTCCTCCTCGGCGATCCCGATGCCGGTGTCGGTCACGGAGATGACCACGAATCGCCCCTCGGACTGGGCCTTGAGCGAGACCCGACCCCCATCGGGCGTGAACTTGATCGCGTTCGAGAGGAGGTTGTAGAGCACCTGGCGGAGCTTGCCGGGGTCCTGCCTGAGGAGCGGGATCGCCTCGTCGAGCCGGCATTCCAGGTCGATGTTCTTCCGCTCGGCGATCGGCCGGGCGAGGGCGGCGAGGGCCTCGCAGATGTCGCGGATCGAGAAGTCCTCGGTGCGGACCTCCATCTTGCCGCTCTCGATCTTGGCCAGGTCGAGGATGTCGTTGATCATTCCCAGGAGCATCTTTCCCGACGTCTGGATGTTCGCCGCGTACCGCTTCTGCCGTTCGTTGAGCTGGTCGGACCCGGCGAGGACCTCCGAGAACCCGATGATCGAATTCAAGGGCGTCCTCAGCTCGTGGCTCATCGTGGCCAGGAAGTCGCTCTTGAGCCGGTTCATCTCGAAGAGGGCGAGGTTGGCCTGGGCCAGTTCGTCGACCTTGTGGTCGAGGTCGTGGTTGACCGCCCGCAGTTCCTGCTGCATGGCGACCAGGTTGTGGAGCATCCGGTTGAAGGCGTGCGCCAGTTCCTCGAACTCGTCGCCGGTCTGGATCTGCGCGCGGACGGTCAGCTTGCCGGCGGCGATGGCGTCGGAGACGTCGCGGAGGTGCTTGACCGGCTTGACGATGACGTACCGGACGATCGCGTAGGACGCCACCATCGCCAGGATGGCTGTCACCAGGGCCGCGGAGATCAGGATCGCGCGGTTCTGGTTGATCTCGCGGTTCATCTTCTCCATCGGCAGGTGGATGACCGCGGCGCAGGCGAGGTCGCCGGCCTTGATCTCGACGTATTTGCCGTTCGGGAGCTGGCGGAAACTGTGGGCCTCGTGGCAGTCGATGCACGCCGGCTTGAAAAGGACGGCCTGGATGTACTGGAACTCGGTCTTGCCCGGCAGGATGCGCGAGTCCTCCATCGACGTCCCGTCGGCGAAGGTGTACTGCTTCTTCTGGCCGATCGCCGGGCCCTTCGAGGCCGAGCTTTGGAACCGCTCCAGGGCCGCCTTCTCGAACGAGTCGAGCGGGCCCTTGGCGTCCTTGTCGGGCCGGTACGGGTTGAGGATGTAGCCCTCGAAGCTGGGGACATCGTCGGTCCCCTTGAAGCTCCTCGATAGCTGGTCGAACATCCGGGCCGTGTCCGGATTTACATAGTCCTTCGACTTGTAATGATTGTCGGCGACCGTCGGGTTGACCAGTTGGCGGGCGGTCTGGGTGGTCTGGCCGATGACGAGCTTCTCGGTCTTCTGGCCATACCAGTAGAAGCTGGTCGTCACCAGGACGAGAATGCCGCCGCCGAAGATGAATCGGCACTTCCGCTCCAGGCTGGTCTCGCCCAGCAGGTGCTTGAAGGTGCGGTATGACATCTCTGGCCCATCCCCTGGGTTGAACCCGCCCGGCGCTCCGGCCGCCGCCTGCCACCTTACCCGAAGGAGCCGGGATCGAACAGTCGAGACGATCGGCCCGGGGGCCGCCTCGGGATCAACCCCGCCCGCGATTTCCCGACCGGGATGGCTTCATGACCTGGCACTTCGGGCAATAATGCGTCGGCCGGCCGACCAGCCCGGCGATCTTCGCCTTGAGGATCGGACCCGAGCACGACGGGCAAGGCTTTCCCCCCCGCCCGTACATGGCGTTCTGGGCGAGGAATCCACCTTCCAGGCCCAGGACCGTCCGGTATCCGGCGTCGAAGCTCGAACCCTCCGCCGCGATCGCCTCGGCCAGGATCTCGCCGATCGCCCGATGGAGCCGGCCGACCTCCGCCTTCGAGAGGCCGGAGGCGGGACGCTCGGGGTGCAGCCTCGATCGGAAGAGGGCCTCATCGGCGTAGATGTTGCCGATCCCGGCCAGGACCTTCTGGTCCATCAGGGTCGGCTTGATCCCTCGGGCCGTCTTTGAAAGGCGACTCGCCAACTCGTCCGCCGCGATCTCCAGCGCGTCCGGGCCGTGAGACCGGGCGAACGCGGCCTCCGCCGCCGAGTCGTCGGCGAACCAGGCGACCTTGCCCAGTCGCCTCGCGTCGCAAAACCAGACCGACCCGCCCGGATGGCGCATCTCGAACGTCACGCGGATGTGCTCGGGCCGATCGGGCGAGACCAGCCAAAATCCTCCCGTCATCCGGGGCTGGATGACGATAGTTCCCCGGTCGTCACCCGTCTCGATCACGACCCATTTGCCGCGCCGGCCCACGCGACGCACCGAGGATCCGCCCACCCGGCGTTCGAACTCTTCCGAGGTTGCACCCTGGAGCAAGAACGGGTCGTGGACCGTGACGGATGCGATGGTGAGACCCTCCATCGCGGGACGAAGGCCGCGGACCATGGTCTCTACCTCGGGCAATTCGGGCATCGCTCGCTCCTAGGACGGGATCTCCTCCGAATTGTAGGCCCAGGATCCATTCTCCGCGACGGGCCGAGACGGTTGTCGAGGGCGGGTGGCACGAACGATCGAGAAGTCGCGAGGGATTCTGGCTGACATGCGACAGAAAACCGTCATCTTTCTGACCAGAGACTTGACAGGCGGTGACGGATGCGGAAAGCTGTTGAAGGGTAGTGCGACGCCGTCGTCAAGAAAGTTGACATGCTCGTCGAACCGAGACGCCGGCTGCTCCTGGATCGGATCGCCCGCCAGGGTTTCGCCACCCTCGACGAGCTGGTCAAATCGCTCGGCGTTTCCGAGAGCACGGTCCGCCGTGATCTGGAGGCGCTCGACCTCGCCGGGGTCGTGAAGCGGACGCACGGCGGGGCTGTCTACGCCGCGTCCGAGTCGCGGGCCATGCCCGCCTTCGAGGAGCGGACCGCGAGCGCGACCCTGGAAAAGCGTGCCATCGGCCAGGCGGCTGCGAACCTCATCGACGACGGCGACACCGTGCTCCTCGACGGCGGCACCACCACTCTGGAAGTCGCCCGGGCCCTGCTCGGCCGCCCGGTCCAGATCGTGACCAACAGCCTGCCGATCGCCCAGCTCGCCGCCTCCAGCAAGGAGGCCGACCTGATCCTGATCGGCGGCTACGTCTATCCCCGGACCGGAGTGGCGCTCGGCCCGCTGGCGATCTCGATGATGCAGGGCATCCGCGTCCGGAAGTCGATACTCGGGGCCGGCGGGATCGTGGCCGAGGGGGTCTACAACTCGAACCTGCTCCTGGTCGAGACCGAGCGTCAGATGATGGCCTGCGGGCAGGACGTGATGATCGTCGCGGACCACTCCAAGTTCGGCCGGCTCTCGCTGGCCTTCCTCTGCGGGCTCGACGCGATCGCCGAGCTCGTGGTCGACCCCGGCCTGGCCGAATCCGATCGCACCATGCTCGACGCCGCCGGGGTGAAGGTCCACGTCGCCCCCGTCGCCGAAGAGATCAACGGATCGTCGCGAGTCAACGGATCGAGGACCGAGTCATGAGCACGATCGCCGCCCCCGACCGTTCGCAGATCGAGCGGATGGTCCGCTCCATCCTGGAGCAACAGCTCGGCAAGAACGGGTCGGCGAAGCCCGCGCCGGTCGCCGGCCACACGCCGAACCTGGTCGTGAACATCTCGGCCAGGCACGCCCACCTGACGCAGGCGGACGTCGACATCCTCTTCGGGCATGGCTACCAGCTCACCGCCATGAAGCGGCTCTACCAGGACACCGACTTCGCCTCCAACGAGACGATCGCGGTGGTCGGCCCCCGGCAGCGGATGATCCCAGGGGTCCGCATCCTCGGGCCTTGCCGGGCGTTCAGCCAGGTCGAGCTGTCGATCACCGACGCGATCAGCCTGGGGCTCGACATCCCGGTCAAGCTCTCGGGCGACATCGAGGGGACGCCGGGCTGCCTGCTGATCGGTCCCAAGGGGAGCCTGGTCCTGCCCAAGGGGGTGATCAAGGCCGAGCGGCACGTCCACATGGGGCCGAAGGACGCCGAGTTCTACGGCGTGAAGGCCAAGGACCGGATGAACCTCCGCGTGGAGAGCCCCTGCCCGACCACTCTCGAAGGCCTGCTGGTGCGGACCCACCCCGACTGGAAGCTGGAGGTCCACATCGACACCGACGAGGCCAATTGCTGCGACCTGACGAACGCGACCAAGGTCACGCTCGTCAAGGCTTGAAGTGAAGTGGACCGATTGAGCGGCATTCTTTGACCCTGACCGATTCGACCGAAGGGGGCCCCGATGGCCAGTTCGACCGTGGAAGCGCTGGGCATGATCGAGTGCAAGGGCTTCGTCGCCCTGGTGGAGGCCTGCGACGCGATGTTGAAGGCCGCCAATGTGGACCTGGTCGGCTGGGACAAGATCGGCAGCGGTCTGGTCACGGCCTTCGTCTCGGGCGACGTCGCGGCCGTGAAGGCGGCGGTCGACGCCGGCGCCGCGGCGGCCAGCCGGATCGGCGAGGTCGTCAGCGTCCAGGTCATCCCCCGGCCGCATGAGGACCTCTCCGGCGTCCTGACGTTCACCAAGCCCGCCCCGGCCGCCACCCCGGCCAAGACCTCCGGCAATGGAGCCTGAATCATGGCCACCGTCGCACAGCGGGGCAACAAGACCGGGCCGCTCGCCGGCTTCAACGGCGACGCCCTCGGCCTGATCGAGACCAAGGGGCTCGTCGGGATGATCGAGGCGACCGACGCCATGCTCAAGGCCGCCAACGTGACGCTGGTCGGCCGGATCGGCATCGGCGCGGCGTTCATCACCACGATGGTCCGGGGCGACGTCGGCAGCGTCCGCGCCGCCGTCGAGTCCGGCGCCGAGGCCGCCAGCCGCGTCGGCGAGCTGGTCAGCGCCCACGTCATCCCCCGGCCCGACGAGGCCGTCCTCCGGACCTTCATCGGCTGATAGCTTGAAGAGCGGTCAGCATTCAGCGGTCAGCTTTCAGCCAGAATCAAGGCGAGTTCATCGGTCCGGCGGTCAGTCTTTCCGGCTGACCGCTGACCGCTCCGAACGAGGGACGACATGAACAGCGCACTGGGACTGATCGAAACGCAGGGCCTCGTCGGCCTCATCTACGCGATCGACGCGATGTTGAAGGCGGCGAGCGTCGAGCTGGCCAGCTCGATCATCAAGCTCGACGGCGGCCTCGTCAGTGTCATGATCCGCGGCGACGTCAGCAGCGTCCGCGCCGCCGTCGAGGCGGGCGCCGAGGCCGCGGGGCGCGTCGGCGAGCTGAAGGCCGCCCACGTCATCCCCCGGCCGGGCGAGGTTGTCGTCTCCGTCTTCGGCGGGGGTCGCTGATGAAGGTCCTCGTCGCCAACCTCGGCAGCACGAGCTTCAAGTACCGGCTCTACGACCTCGAAGGGGGCGAGCACCTGCTCGCCCGCGGCGGGATCGAGCGGATCGGGTCCGAGAACGCCAAGGTCACGATCAAGCTGCCCTCCGGCGACCTCGAAGCCGTCCGCCCGGTCCTCGACCATGGCGACGCGGTCCAGATCTGCCTCGATCAATTGACCGACCCGAAGACCGGCGTCCTCAAGGACGCCTCGGAAGTCTCGGCGATCGGCTTCAAGTCGGTCCACGCCAAGGACGTCTCGGGCGTCCAGCTCGTGACCGAGGCCGTGCTGGAGGCGATGGAGGCGTTCGCCGACGTCTGCCCCGCGCACAATCCGCCTTATACCAAAGCGATGAGGATGCTCGGCGGCCGGTTCCCGACGATCCCGCTCGTCGCCGCCTTCGAGACCGGCTTCCACCGGACCATCCCCGAGGCCAACCAGCGCTACGCCATCCCCGACGAATGGGCGACGAAGCACGGCATCCGCCGCTGGGGCTTCCACGGGGCCAGCCACCGCTACATCGCCGGCCGGATGGCCGAACTGCTCGGCCGGGATGATCTCAAGATCATCTCCTGCCACCTCGGCGGCTCGGCCTCGATCTGCGCGATCAGGGACGGCAAGTCGGTCGCGACCAGCATGGGGATGAGCCCGCAATCGGGCCTGCCGCAAAACAACCGGGTGGGCGATTTCGACGTCTTCGCCCTCCCCGCGATCCTCAAGGCCACCGGGCTGACGCTCGAACAGACGCTCGACACCCTGGCCAACCGCTCGGGCCTCGAAGGGATCGGCGGCTCGGGCCGAGACCTCCGCGACATCGAGGCCGCCGCGACCGCCGGCCACGAGAAGGCCAGGCTCGCCCTGGACGTCTTCATCGCCTCGGTCCGCCACTACCTCGGGGCCTACCTCGTCGAGCTGGGGGGGGCCGACGCCATCGTCTTCACCGGCGGGATCGGCGAGAACTCCGTCCTGATGCGGGAGGGCGTCTGCCGGGACCTCGGCTGGTTCGGCATCGAGCTCGACCCGGGGGCCAACGCCGCCGGCCCGGCCGAGCGGGTCGTCTCGACGGCCGGCTCTCGGGTCCAGGTCTGGACCGTCCCGACCAACGAGGAAATCGTCGTCGCCCGCCAGGCCCGCGACCTGCTGGCCGGCCAGGCTGGATGAATCCACGAATTTCAAATCTGAGATCTCAAATTTGAGATCAGGAGCCTCCGAACGATGTTCGTCGCCCGAGTGACCGGCAGCCTGGTCGCCACCCAGAAGGTGGCCTCGATGACCGGCCACAAGCTCCTGATCGTCGAGCCCTACCGGGTCGACGAGAAAGACCGCAACCGGCTGGTCCCGACGGGCCGGACGTTCGTGGCGGTGGACGCCCTGGGCGCCGGGCTCGATGAGATGGTCCTGATCTGCCAGGGTTCGAGCGCCCGGCTCACGCCCGAGACCGAGAAGCTGCCCATCGACGCCGTGGTGATCGGCCTGGTCGACACGGTGGACGTGGACGGCAGGACGATCTTCTCGACCCGCGATTGAACGGTCGAATCCCCGCACACTCTCCGGCCCCTGACCCGACGGTGACGCCCATGGAAATGACCGAAGACCTGATCCGCAACGTCATCCAGCAGGTCCTGTCGCAGATGGGCACCGGCTCGCCGGCCTCGAACGGCTCGGCCTCGAAGCCCTCGGGCAAGGACGGCGTCTATCCGACGGCCGACGCCGCCGTCCAGGCCGCCGAGGCGGCCTTCGCGAAGTTCCGCAAGCGTCCGCTGGCCTGCCGCCGCAAGGCCGTCCAGTGCATCCGCGACATCTGCGTCAGCCAGGCCGAGGAACTCGGCCGGATGGAGCTGGAAGAGACGAAGATCGGCCGGCTCGACCACAAGATCGCCAAGCTCCGCGACGCCATCCCGATGGCCCCCGGCGTCGAATACCTCCGGACGGACAACTGGTCGGGCGACGACGGGATCACCCTGACCGACTACGCCCCGTTCGGCGTCATCGGAGCCATCACGCCGGTCACGCACAGCCTGCCGACCCTCGCGGGCAACGCGATCAACATGCTGGCGAGCGGCAACACGGTGGTCGTCAACGCCCACCCCTCGGGCGCGAAGATCGCCGCCGAGGGCGTCCGCCGGTTCAACCGGGCGATCCGCGAGGCGATCGGCCTCGACGACCTGATCACGATCATCGAGACACCCACCCTGGAGTCGGCAGCCGCCCTGTTCGACCACCGGGGCGTCAAGCTCCTGGTC
>JAJYDH010000166.1 GCA_021777685.1 Planctomycetota bacterium
GGTCGGAAGGGGACAAGCATGGGGACGATCGAGGTATTCGACCACACGGCCGACGTCGGCCTCCGGATCAGGGCGGGCGACCGGGACGACCTGTTCCGGACGGCGGCGGAGGGGCTGTTCGACTACGTCGTCGCCAACCGCGAGGCCGTCCGGGTCGACCGGACCGAGGACGTCGCCCTCCGGGCCGACTCGGCCGCCGACCTGCTCCTCGGCTGGCTCAACGAGCTGATCTTCCGGTCCGAGACCGGGCACATCCTGTACGCCCGGTTCGAGGTCCGGGTCGCCGACGACGGGCTGTCCCTCAAGGCCAGGATCGGCGGCGAGGCGATCGACCGCGACCGGCACGTCCTCGACCACGAGGTCAAGGCCGTGACCCATCACGGCGCCAGCCTCGACCGCGAGGGGGACGGATGGGCCGCCGAGGTGATCCTCGATATCTGACGATCCTTTCGCGTGCCCTTCGCCGATCGAGCCGCTTAACTTCCGGGCCGGGAGGTGATAGACTGCCGATCAAGCCCCACTCACACATCGGAATCCTTGACCCGTCCGGCCCGAGCCGGGCCGGGCGGTCGCAACCGAGGAGCCCCCGCGATGAGCGCCCGCAGCCACGAACCGACCACCAAGGGCCCGGCCCACGAGAAGGGCCAGCGCCTCTACTGCCAGGTCTGCCGAGCCGAGATCGAGATCATCAACCCCTGCACCTGCAAGCCCTCGAACCAGGTGCTCAAGTGTTGCAACCGCGACATGACGCCCGAGGTCGGAGTCTCGGTCCACCTGGACGAGTGACGGGCCGGACGTCCCGCGACGCCGCCCCTCTTCCTCCCCTCTCCCTCCGGGAGAGGGGCCGGGCGTGAGGGGCGTCGCATCACCAACGGGCCCGGAAACGAGGCCCGATCGGGTGTCACTCGCCCGACGACGACCCTCACCCCGGCCCTCTCCCAGAATGAGAGGGAGGCAGATCCGAATGCCATGAGCGACGTTCGATGAGGGGCCTCTTACCCCTTGCCCGTCACCTTCCGCCAGAGCCACAAGACCGGGTCGTAATGGCGGTCGACGACCCGTTCCTTGAGGGGGATGATCGCGTTGTCGGTGATGTGGATATGTTCCGGGCAGACCTCGGTGCAGCACTTGGTGATGTTGCAGAGGCCGACGCCCAGCTCCTTGCGGACGACCTCCAGCCGGTCGTCGTCGTCGATCGGGTGCATCTCCAGGCTGGCGGCGCGGACGAGGAACCTGGGGCCCCCGAACTTCTCCTTCTTCGAGTGGTCCCGGAGGACGTGGCAGACGTCCTGGCAGAGGAAGCACTCGATGCACTTGCGGAACTCCTGGATCCGGTTCGCCTCCTCCTGCGAGAACTTCCAGTCGGTCCCGGCCTTGGGCTTGAAGGGGGGGATCTTCTTGTTGACCTCGTAGTTCCACGAGACGTCGGTGACAAGGTCCTTGATGATCGGGAAGGTCTTCATCGGCCGGACGGTGATGGTCTCCCCGGCCGGGTACTTGTCGACCCGGTCCATGCACATCAGCCGGGGCTTGCCGTTGACCTCGCCGGAGCACGAGCCGCACTTGCCCGCCTTGCAGTTCCACCGGCAGGCCAGGTCGGGCGCGTGCATCGCCTGGACGCTGTGGACGGCGTCGAGGATGACCATCCCGGGCTGGCGGGGGACCTTGTACTCGACCATGGACCCCGACTCCTGGGTCCCCCGGTGGATGCTGAGGGTCACTTCATCGGCCATCGGAAGTCTCCTGGGTCTCTCGACGGCCGTCAGTCGGCCTTGTTCACCAAAGCCTGCAAGTCTTCGGGCATCGGGGCGAGGGGCTCCTCGGCCACGATGATCTCGTCGCCGGGCTTGCGGATGACCAGGTTCCGCTTGCCCCATTCCTTGTCGGTCTCGGGGAAGTCCTCGCGGGTGTGTCCCCCTCGGCTCTCGGTCCGGGTCAGGGCGGCCCTGGTGACGGCCTCGCTGATGTCGATCATGTTCCAGAGGTCGAGCGCCAGGTGCCAGCCGGGGTTGTACTGGATGTTGCCGCCCGACTTGACCCGCCCGGCCCGCTCGCGGAGGCGCCCCAGCTCTTCGAGGGCGAACCGGAGGTCGTCCTCCGATCGGACGATCCCGACCCGTCGCTGCATCATCGTCCGGAGGTCTTCGTGGATGGTGTAGGGGTTCTCTCCCTCGGCCGGGTCGAACGGGCCGAGGGCCTCCCGGGCGAAGGATTCGACCTCCCCCTGGTTGATCGAGGGGAAGGAGTCCATCCCCTTGGCGTGCTTCGCGGCGAACTCGCCGGCGCGTTTGCCGAAGACGAGGAGGTCGGAGAGCGAGTTACCGCCGAGCCGGTTCGCCCCGTGCATCCCGCCGGAGACCTCGCCGGCCGCGAACAGGCCGGGGACGGTCGACTCCTGGGTCTCGGGGTTAACCCGGACTCCGCCCATCATGTAGTGGCAGGTCGGGCCGACCTCCATCGGGTCCTTCGTGATGTCGACGTCCGCCAGCTCCTTGAACTGGTGGTACATGCCCGGCAACTTGCGGACGATCTCCTCGGGGGTCCGCTTCGAGGCGATGTCGAGGAAGACGCCGCCGTGGGGCGAGCCCCGGCCCGCGATGACCTCGCGGCGGATGGCCCGGGCGACGACGTCCCGCTTGAGCAATTCCGGCGGCCTTCGGGCGTCGGGGCGCTCGTTGGCAATGACGCTCGCCACCCAGCGGTCGGCCTCCTCCTCGGTCTCGGCGTAGTCGCCCCGGAACATCTCGGGGATGTTGCGGAACATGAACCGCTCGCCGTCCTTGTTCTTGAGGACGCCGCCCTCGCCCCGGACGCCCTCGGTGATCAGGGTGCCCCGGACGCTGGGCGGCCAGACCATGCCGGTCGGGTGGAACTGGATGAACTCCATGTCGACGAGGTCGGCGCCGGCCCACATGGCCATCGCGTGGCCGTCGGCGGTGTACTCCCAGGAGTTCGAGCTGATCTCCCAGCATCGGCCAATCCCGCCCGTCGCCAGGACGACCGCCTTGGCGTTGAACAGTACGAATCGGCCGGTCTCCCGCCAGTAGCCGAAGCCGCCGGCGACCCGGTCGCCGTCCTTGAGGAGCGACCGGATGGTGCATTCCATGAAGACGTCGATGCCCTGGTGGATGCCCTTGTCCTGGAGGGTCCGGATCATCTCCAGGCCGGTCCGGTCGCCGACGTGGGCGAGCCTCGGGTAGGTATGCCCGCCGAAGTTCCGCTGGAGGATGCCGCCGTCTTTGGTCCGGTCGAAGACGGCGCCCCATTCCTGAAGCTCGCGGACCCGGTCGGGCGCCTCCTGGGCGTGGAGCTGGGCCATCCGCCACTGGTTGAGGAAGTTCCCGCCGCGCATCGTGTCGCGGAAGTGGACCTGCCAGCTATCGCGGGCGTCGGCGCTGGCCAGGGCGGCGGCCACGCCGCCCTCGGCCATGACGGTGTGGGCCTTGCCCAGCAGCGACTTGCAGACCAGGGCCGTTTTCGCCCCGTGGGCGGACGCCTCGATCGCAGCCCGGAGCCCCGCGCCCCCGGCGCCGACCACCATCACGTCGTACTCGTGCTGCTCGTATTTGTTCATGGTTCAGATCAGCTTGATGTCCGTGATGGTCCCCGACGCGACGAGCCAGATATAAAAGTCGGTGAACCCGACCGAGAACAGGCTGAGCCAGGCCCAGAGCATGTGGTGCTTGTTCAGCGCCGTGGCGATCGTCCAGAGCCGGTAAGCGACCCGGCCCGACCCGGTGGACGAGAACCGGTCGCGACGCCCGCCGACGACGTGGCGGAACGAGTGGCACGAGGTGCAGTAGAGGGTCAGGAGCGTCACGTTGGCGGCCATCACCAGCGACCCCACGCTCACCCCGAAACCGCCCGGCCAGCGGCACGCCAGCCCCACGTCGTACGCGAGGAAGACGAGGAACAGCAGGGCCAGGTAGAGGAAGTAGCGGTGCAGGTTCTGGAAGATCAGCAGCCGCGTCTCCCCCTTGTAATCATGCCCCCGCCTGAAGCCGCAGTAGCTCGACGGCTCGCCCACCGTGCAGGCGACGGGGTCGAGGAAGAACGCCCGGTAGTACGCCTTCCGGTAGTAGTAGCAGGTCACGCGGAAGCCGGCGGGCGCCCAGAGGATCAGCAGGGCCGGCGAGACCCAGGCGAGCGCGCGGGGCAGGAAGCCGAGCGGGATCAGCGGCGAATAGAACGGCGAGATCATGTACGAGTGGTTCTTGAGGCTCTCTGGGCCGGTCATAGCCCCCATCCCCAGCTCGTACTGGCCGTTGTAGAACGCCCGGAAGGTCGAGTAGACGATGAAGGCGCCGAATCCCAGCCCCGTCGCCAGGGGCCCGACCCACCATCGATCCTTCCGCTCCGTCGCCCCGAAGCCCCCGGCCTTCGCCGGCGCGATCGTCCCAGCTTGCGCCATGGTCCCCTCAATCGGACGTGGGTACGTTGGATAGGTGAGAGTAGAGGAGCGATCATAAGCCCGACTGGGGCCGAAGTCCACGACCCTGTCCTTTCCCCGTCCGGTGATCCCTCGGCCCGGACGGGCCCAGGGCCCGGAACACGGGCCCGGCGTTGTGGTGTCGGGACTCGGGCCCGGTTATCATCCGGATGGCTTCGGGGCCGATCCCGGCCCGCCGTCCCTCGTCCGCCCGGAGTGTCGCCGTGCTCCAGCGAGACCGCCGCGCGACCCCCGAGGTGGCCGGCCACCCGACGTTCTCTCGACGCTTCGCGCTCCAGGCGGGGGCGGTCGGCTTGCTCGGGCTGGGGACGGATCACCTGGCGGCCCTCCGGTCGGCCCGGGCGGCCGACGATCCCGCCCTCGCCGGCGAGGCGGGCCGATCGGTGATCTTCATCTTCCTCTCGGGCGGCCTGGCCCAGCACGACAGCTTCGACCCCAAGCCCGACGCCCCCGAGGGCATCCGGGGCGAGTTCCGCCCGATCGCCACCCGGACTCCGGGCGTCCGGATTTGCGAGCACCTGCCGCTCCTGGCCGCCAGGAGCCACCTCTGGTCGATGGTCCGGTCGCTGACCCACCCCTCGAACGACCACTCGGCTGGCCACCACGTCATGCTCACGGGACGGTCGGACCTGCCCGCCGGCTTCGACCCCAACCGGCCGAGGCCGGCCGACTGGCCCTCCATCGCCGCCGTGGCCGGCGCGGTCGCTCGGTCGAGGAACAACCTGCCCCCGGCGGTGGTCTTGCCCGAGCGGCTGGTCCACAACACCGGGCGGGTCATCCCCGGCCAGTTCGCCGGGACGATGGGGCCTCGCCGAGACCCCTGGTTCATCGAGGCGTCCCCCTTCGACCCGGCCGCATATGGGGCCTATCCCGAGTACGAGTTCGACCATCAGGATCGCCCGAGGTCTCCCCGCCGGTCGCGGTTCCAGGTCCCCGACCTGACCCTGCCCGAGGGGCTGGGCGGGGGCCGTCTCGCCGGTCGACTCGGGCTCCTGGCCGACCTCGACCGCCAGCGGGCCGACCTCGACCGGGCGGCGACCGTCGGCCGGTTCGGAGACCGTCGCCAGGCGGCCGTCTCGCTCCTGACCGACCCGAAGGTCCGGGGCGCCTTCGATATCTCGGACTCCGACCCGAAGCTGCTCGACCGCTACGGGCGGAACTCGTTCGGCTGGTCGCTGCTGATGGCCCGTCGGCTGGTCGAGGCGGGGGTCTCCCTCATCCAGGTGAACCTGGGGAACAACGAGACCTGGGACACCCACGGCAACGCCTTCCCCCACCTCAAGGACAACCTCCTTCCGCCGACCGACCGGGCGGTCTCGGCCCTGCTCGACGACCTCGGAGGCTCGGGCCTGCTCGGCTCGACGCTGGTGCTGATGGCCGGCGAGTTCGGCCGGACGCCGAGGATCTCGACCCTCCCCTCGGCCTACAAGCTGCCCGGCCGCGACCACTGGGGCCGGGTCCAGACGGTCTTCCTGGCGGGCGGGGGCGTGGCCGGCGGCCGGGTGATCGGCTCGTCGGACCGGATCGGAGGCCACCCGGCGACGGACCCGCAGACGCCAGAGAACCTGGCGGCGACCATCTATCGGTCGCTGGGCATCCCGGCACTGGCCGCCTGGGAGGACGAGACGGGGCGCCCCCACCAGGTCTACCGAGGGGAGCCGATCGGCGGCCTGGCCTGACATCCCCGCCTCGATGGGCGGGCCGGCGAGCGACCGGTCGGGGGATCGCCACCGATCCTGGTGGGAAGGTCGCACTTCCATGATTATTTCGATGTTGAGTTTCGACTGGGATGCCGGCACGCGTCCCACTGTCACTCGCCGCTGGTGAACAGGGCGCGGAGGTGGCACATCCCATCGCCCCGACGCATGCCCACGATCTTCCTC
This sequence comes from Planctomycetota bacterium, assembly GCA_021777685.1. Lineage (GTDB taxonomy): Bacteria > Planctomycetota > Planctomycetia > Isosphaerales > Isosphaeraceae > Tundrisphaera. The sequence goes on from JAJYDH010000166.1 coordinate 6,334, forward strand.
TCGCTTGCCGATCACCGTCCCGCACGCCGATTCGATCGGTCCCGAGCCGGTCTCCCGGCCCTTGCACCGGCTCGTCGGGTCGCCCATCCGGTGAGCATGATTCTCGAATTCGCCCACAACCTCGGCGTGGACCTTTCTCACCGATTCGAGGTCGTCCACCGGGAGCGACCGCAACGTCTCCAGGACCACCCCGCCCCCCTCATGCTTCGGGCGGCGGCACGACGGGTCGAGCCACCCCTTCCGCGACGGTTCGTCGCCGGGTATTACGCCCGGGCCAGGTCGCCCAGGTGCTCCGCGACGTGATCGAAGTCGAGGATCATCGGGGTGCCAGGCTCCTGGCGAAGGCGACCAGGCTCGAAGGACGATAGTAGATAGCCCGTCTGAGCCGAGGGGCTTCCGGGGCAAGTCGCCCGATTGAGCCCGCCGATGCCCGCATGGATTGGTAAACTTCAGGAACTTGTCGAAGATGGTCGGGTCGGACAGCTTGGCCCGGATCGGGCAACCTTCGGCCGGCGGACCGGGAGGATGAACTCGGTCACCGATCGCGTCGGCTCGACCACGAGGGTTGTTGTTCCGCCGAGCGGGGGGCGGCGACCCGATGGCCGATCCAGCAGTCGGGTCGTCAGCCGGGGTCGTCGGGTCGGCGATCGGGCTGGGAGCCGATGGGGGGATCGCCGGGACGCATCTCGCGTCGGCCTCGCCTCCTCGGCTCCCTTGCCCGCCGGCCGCCTGGTGGCTGGGGAATTCCCCAGAACGATCTCCTTGCGGAGTCCGGCCCACCGTCTTGTAGTCCACGCCGCACCGCCGGCCGATCTCGCGGCCCGTCCGGTTCCCCCACTCTGGGTCGTTCAGCAGGGCCAGCACCGCCGGCTGCTTGTCCGCGTTCGACCTCGGCAGCCCTTCATGCGCGTCGGCCCCGGCGACGTGAAGGAACGCCTCTCGCCTCCCGCCCTGCATGACCTGGACCTCGATCTCCGGGATGTTCGCCCGAATCGCGGCGAGCACCCGATGGAAGCCGTCGGCCAGCCAGTCATCCCTGCCTCGAAGCACACGACCGGAGGCGGGAACTTCGCACCACCGGTCCAATCCTCTGCGTACCCGGCCACCGTGACGTCGCTGATCTCCTTGCGGATCTGGGCCCCGCCGTCCCGCTAGATCGACCGCGGGGCAATGAACCTGGTGTCGCGCCGGCCGGAGGCCGGCTCGGTGCGGCGGACGCGTTGTTCGGTCTTCCCGGGCCCGCGGCTTTTGGGGGTGCTCATGACCGCTCCCATGGTTCCGAGGAGAGCCATCCCCGGCCGGCCCGAAGCGGCCGATCGTCCATCAGACTGGTTGTCGGACACAAGCTCGGCCTGGCCGCAAGGCAGTCCGACCCGCCAGCCGGCATCCCGGCCGAGTTGCTCCGAAGCCTCTCGCCTATCTACAAGATCGACCGGGGCCGTGCCGCGATGTTGGTGCTCCACAGTGCGATCGACACGAACGTGCCGGTGGTCGAGGCCGAGCAGGTCGTGGCCAGCCTGAAGGGCCGGGGCGTGTCGGTCGAGTATGTGTTGTCCACCGACGAGGGCCACGGCTTCCGCGAGGCCCCGCACCGGGTCCGGTCGTCGACCTCGTTCGTCAGATGGTTTACACAGCACCTCAAGTCCGGCTGACCGATCGCGGGCCCGTCCCGCTCGCCCCGTGGCGGTCTGTATGGAAGCCCCGGGGCGAGGGGAACGATATCAGGGCCCGAACATCACCGCTCCCGGCGGACGTCGATCGTTGACCGCGCCGTCGGCGAGGTTTACGCTTGGGGAGTCTCGCAGCACGCCTGCCGGTCGTCGCCTCCAATCCGACAAGGGTCGCCATGCCGAACAAGCTCTCAGTTTGGTTGACCTCGGTCCTCGTTGGCATGCCCGTCCTGGCCTACGGGGCAGAGGACGCTGGCGAGCCGATCACCGTGGAAGTCGCCGACGGGTTGGACGAGAAATGGGCCTGGCCTCTCTCGACCGGGAAGGCCCCGGAATCGTACGAGGTGCCGGCGCTGGGGCTGGTCCGTCTGCCGACCAGGTATGCCGTCGGGGGCGTGGAGGCCGATCGCAAAGGTCCGATCGCCCTCCACGCATCGGCCGTCTTGAAGACCGCCGCCGGGCCCTGCCGGCTCATGCTCCGCTCGCGGCACGCGGCCCGGCTGCTCGTAGACGGAAAGCTCGTGGCGGAGACCCGGCCGATCACCCGGAACTCGTCAGGGCACGAGCCGGTCCCGCCAGAATACGTCCCCGAGGACCCAACGTGGCACCATCTCCCGCCGGGCGGCCAGGAACGGCTCGTCGACCTGGCCGGAGACGGGGCCGAGCACCGGGTCGAACTCTGGGCCGTCGTCGGCGGCAAGGGGCTCCGCAACGAGACGGGTGAACTTCTCGTCGCCGTCGTGGCGCCGGGGGACGTCCCCCGGCTGGTCGGCGGCGACGTGCCCCTGACCGAGCCCGGCTGGGGGGCGTTCGTCGACCGGGAGTCCGCCCGGCTGGTGGCCCTGGACGCCGATCGGCGCCGACGATCGGCATCCCTGGACGACGCCTACTGGGCGGGTCGCCACGGCCTCGCCCGGCGGATGGCCGAGGCCGTCCCCCCGCAAGTCCCTCCCGGCCCGGGGAATCTCATCGACCGGGGCCTTGGGGGCGAATCCGGCCCCCTGGCGGACGACGCGGCCTTCTTCCGCCGGTTGTCGCTCGACACGATCGGCGTCATCCCCGACCCGATGGAGGTCGCGGCGTTCCTGGCCGATACGTCCCCCGAAAAGCGAGACCGCGCGATCGAGGCGAGACTGGCCGACCCTCGCTGGGCCGACGGCTGGATGGGCTACTGGCAGGACGTCCTGGCGGAGAACCCCGGCCTGCTCAAGCCGACGCTCAACAATACCGGCCCGTTCCGGCGGTTCCTCCACGACGCCCTGTCCGACAACCTGGCGATCGACCGGTTCGTCACGACGCTGGTCCGGATGGAGGGGAGCGCCCTCGGCGGCGGCCCCGCCGGGTTCGGGATGGCGACCCAGAACGACGCCCCGATGGCCGCCAAGGCCCACGTCCTGGCCAAGGCGTTCCTCGCGGTCGAGATGAAATGCGCCCGCTGCCACGACGCCCCGTTCCGCCCCTACGACCAGGCCGACCTCTTCGGCCTGGCCGCGCTCCTCTCGGGTAAGCCGATGGCGATCCCGGCGACGAGCACCGTCCCGAGGCAGGCGGGCGGGCGAGTGCCGGCCGTCTCGATCTCGCTGGCGGCGGGCGAGGCGGTCGAGCCCGCCTGGAACCTCACCGACATCGCCCCGCCCGACCTGCCCGAGGGGCTCCTGGCGGGTAAGCCTTCGCCCCGCGATCGGCTGGCCGCGCTGATCACCTCGCCCGCCAACCGACGGTTCGCCCCGGTGGTCGTGAATCGCCTCTGGCAACGATACCTGGGCTCCGGGCTCGTCGAGCCGGCCGACGACTGGGACGGCGACCCTCGCCGGAAGAACCCCGAACTTCTGGCCGACCTGGCCAGGGAACTCGTCCTCCACGACTACGACCTCAAGCACGTGGCCCGCCTGATCTTCCGGTCGCGAGCCTACCAGTCGCGGCCGGGTGCGGGCGGTCTCCCGGCCCGTCGGCTGATGTCGGCCGAGCAGGTGCTGGACTCGCTGTTCGCGGCCGCCGGCAAGCCGTTCCGCGCCGAGGAACTGTGCCTGGACATCGACGGCCGCCGGCCACCCTCGGAGTTCCTCAACCTGGGCCGCCCCCGGCGAGCCTGGCAGCTCGCGCTGCCGTCCAACGAGCGCGACCGGCCCGCCCTGACGCTCCCGGTCGTCTCCAGCCTGACCGACGCGCTGCTGGCCTTCGGCTGGCGGGCCGCGAGGCCCGACCCGATCACGGTCCGTGAGGGGGCGATCACGCCGCTCCAGCCCGCGCAACTCGCCAACGGCCCCGTCGTCGACGGCCGGATCGCCCGGCTCTCCGACGACTCCGCCATCACCGAATTGTGCCTGAAGACCCAGCCCCCCGCCGACCTGATCCAGTCCGTGATCCTGCGGGTCTTCTCGCGTCCTGCGACCGAGGTGGAAATGGCCCGGCTCGTCGCCTATCTGGGCGACACGTATCCGGATCGCGTCGTCGCGGGGGTCGCCCCGCGGGCCCCGATGTGGCCCTCAGCCCGCCGGGTCTCGTGGTCGAATCACCTGCACCCCAACGCCACGACGATCCAGGAGGAAGCAGAGAGAGTCGTGCGGCGCGGCGACCCCCCGACGGGCCGGCTGACGCCGGTATTTCGCGAACGGATGGAGGATATCGTCTGGACCCTCGTCAACAGCCCCGAGTTCGTGTTCCTGCCGTGAGATCCCGCCGTCGTTCGAGTGACTCGCCCCCTCCTGCACGCCCGAGGTCATCATGCCGCGATCCGAGCCGAATCGCCGCGATCTGCTGAAGTGGGGGGCCGCCGGGGCCCTGGCCGCCTCCGTGCCCGGTTCGGCCCTCGCCGGCCCGCCGCCGGTCCAGGGCAAGGCCGACGCCTGCATCCTCCTCTGGCTCGGCGGCGGCGCGGCCCATCTCGACACCTTCGACCCGAAGCGGAAGGGCGACGGCAAGAAGGTGGCGGGCTCCTACTACGAGGCGATCCCGACCGCCCAGCGGGGGGTCGAGGTCTGCCAGCACCTGCCCGGCCTGGCCGACCGGCTCGATCGATGCGTGATCATCCGCACGCTCCATCACAAGATCATCGACGAGCATGGCGCCGCCACCAACCTCCTGCACACGGGCCGCCCGGTCAGCGAGACGATCGCTTACCCGTCGCTGGGCTCGATCATCTCCCACCAGCGGGGGCCGGGTGGCGACGGCGTGCCCGCCTATGTCGTCATCGGCTACCCGAACGTGAGCCGGGGGCCGGGCTTTCTGGGCTCGAAGCACGGCTACGTCTACCTGACCGACACCGAAGCCGGCCCCAGCGGCCTGACCCCGCCGGCATCGGTCGCCCCGGCCCGCCGCGACCGCCGCGAAGGGCTGCTCGAATCCTTCCGGTCCGACTTCCGGGCCTCCCACCCCGACGACTCATCGGTCGCCGATTATGTGACGGCCTCGCGCGAGGCCGCCCGGCTCTCGGGACCGTCGTTCCGCATGGTATTCCAACTCGATCAAGAGCCGTCGACGCGTCGCCAGGGCTACGGCGGCGAGTTTGGCCAGCGCTGCCTGCTGGCCCGTCGGCTGGTCGAGTCGGGGGTCCGGTTCGTCGAGGTCGCCCACAACCTGAACTTCGTCAACGGGACTGGCTGGGACACCCACAACCAGGGCCAGTTCCAGCAGCACGGCCTGATCATCGACCTCGACCGGGCGGTCTCCGCCCTGCTCGACGACCTGGAGCGAATCGGGCGCCTCGACAAGACCCTGGTCGTGGTCGCCACCGAGTTCGGCCGCCCCGCCGAGTTCGACTCCGGCGGGGGCAGAGGGCACCAGTCCACCGCCTTCAGCGCCGTGCTGGCCGGCGGCGGCCT
>JAJYDH010000167.1 GCA_021777685.1 Planctomycetota bacterium
TCGGGGTTTCATCCTCTCGGGGCTGGAGCGGACCTACAACACGACGACCGCCATCGTCCTTTCGTCCCTGCTGTTCGGGTTCCTGCACGTCCTGCTCAGCCTGTTCCAGCAGCTCTTCGGGGCGACGATCCTCGGCCTGGTCCTCGGCCTGCTCGCGGTCCGGACGCGGAGCCTCTGGCCGGGCGTGCTCTTCCATTTCCTCAACAACGCCCTGGGCGTCCTGACGGGCGAGGCGGCGACGCACCCACGGCTGGCGACCCTGGCGGGCTGGCTGTTCCGCGACCGTGCCGAGGCCCTCTACCGGACGCCCGTGGTCGTGGTCGCCTCCTCGTTAGCCCTCGGCCTGCTGTACATCCTCTGGCGGGGCGACTCGCGGACGAAACCGGAGTCGGCCGACCTCGACCTGTTCTCCGACCGGGTTTGAAGATGCCGTCGACCCTCTTCACGCTCGCGGCCCGCCACGTCTTCCCGGTCGAAGGGGGGCCGATCGCCGACGCCAGCGTGTCGGTCGCCGACGGCCGGATCGTCCGGGTCGGGGTGGCGGCCGAAGGCCCGGCGGTCGACCTCGACCTCGGCAACGCGGCGATTGTGCCCGGGTTCGTCAATGCCCACACCCACCTCGACCTCGGGCCGATCGCGCCCGCGAACGGCGATGGGCCAGAGGACGAGGTCGACTGGCTCCGGAGGGTCGTCGAAGGGCGGCGGGCCGGTCGACCGGGGGACGGCGCCGAGGCGTCCCGCCGGAATGTCCTCGCGAGCGTCCGGGCCGGCACCACCCTGATCGCCGACACGACCTTCGGTGGCCAGAGCTGGGACGCGGTCGCCGAGGCCCCGCTCCGGGGCGTGGTCTTCTCCGAGCTGATCGGCCTGAACCGGCTCCGAGGGCTGGAGACCTCGGGCTCGGCGTTCGAGTGGCTGGCGAAGCACCCGCTCGACCCCGACGACCCCGACCCCACGACCCGCGCCGGGCTGAGCCCGCACGCCCCGTACAGCACGGCCGGCTGGCTCTACCACCGGGCCGCGACGAGCAAACGGCCGCTCTCGACCCACCTGGCCGAGATGCCCGAGGAAACCGAGTTGCTGGAGCACAAAACCGGCCGGCTCCGGACCTTCCTCGAAGACCTCGGCGCCTGGGACGACGGCTGGGACCCGATCGGCCCTCGCCCGGCCGATTACATCCGCCGGGGCGACCTCCGCCAGGCCGACTGGATCGTCGCCCACGGCAACTACATCGACCCGAGCGAGTTCTGGCAATTCCGGCCCGAGGCCGCGCCCGACGGCCAGCGCGTGGCCGTCGCGTACTGCCCGAGGACCCACGCCCGGTTCGGCCACGCCCCGCACCCGTACCGGGCGATGCTCGACCGGGGCATCGTCGTCTGCCTGGGGACCGACAGCCTGGCCTCCGCGCCCTCGCTGAGCATCCTCGACGAGATCCGGGCCCTCCGCCGGCTCGACCCGTCCGCCAGCGGCGAGCTGCTCCTGACGATGGCCACCCTGTTCGGAGCCTGGGCGCTCCGTTCGGACGACCTGACCGGGAGCCTCAAGCCCGGCAAGTCGGCCGACCTCGCCGTCGTCGCCCTACCCGATCGCGACGAGGCCGATCCCTACACGCTCCTGCTCGAATCCGACCTGCCCGTGGTCGCGACGATGTTCCGGGGCGAGTTCGTCCACGGCCCCCGGGCGTGAGCCAACAGACGGCGAGGGCTCGCCGATGGAGGCCCGCGGCCGTAAACTGGGGGAGAGCGTGAGCGAGACGCGCGGGCCGTCCCGGGAAGGGCGGCGCGCACCCGAAGCGGCCCGACCGACCGGAGCATCATGGCAAGCTCGACCAAGACCAGGACCGCCGAGATCGGGGGCGTCACGCTCCACCTGAGCACGCCCGACGTCACCGAGCAGGGATGGATCGGCCAGGACGAGATCCTCAAGCAACTCCTGGCCTGCTGGCTGGTCGTCGACCCCCGCGACCGCCCGCTCTCGCCCCGGCTGATCGGCCCGCCGGGGATCGGCAAGACCACCCTGGCGATGGCCGCCGCCAAGGTCCGCAAGCAGCCGCTCTACATCAACCAGTGCACCGCCGACACCCGGCCCGAGGACCTGCTCGTCACGCCCGTCCTGGCCGAGTCGGGCAAGATCGCCTATCACGCCTCGCCGCTGGTCTCGGCGATGCTGACCGGCGGCGTCTGCGTGCTCGACGAGGGGAACCGGATGAACGAGAAGTCGTGGGCGAGCCTCGCCCCGCTGCTCGACCACCGCCGCTACGCCGAGAGCGTCGTCGCCGGGATCACCATCCCCGCCCACCCCGACTTCCGCGCCTGCGTGACGATGAACGAGGACGAGTCGACCTACGAGGTCCCCGACTACATCCTCTCCCGGCTCCAGCCGACCCTGGCCCTGGGCTTCCCCGAGCGCGACGACGAGATGGCGATCCTCCAGTATCACCTCCCGTTCGCCTCGGGAGAGTTGCTGGCCCTGACCGTCGACTTCCTCCAGGCCGCGCACTCGCTGAAGCTCGAATTCTCGCCGAGGGACGGGATCAACCTCCTCCGCTTCGCCATCAAGAGGATGGCCCAGGACCCCGAACACCCGCTCGGGAGGGATGACGCCTGGCGTGAGGCATTGCTCTGCGTCCTCGGCGAGGAGGCCGCCGATCTCGAAGACCTGGCCAGGAGGAAGCGCCGGGCGATGGGAGGGCAGCACGCCCCGATGGGGCTGGGAGACCTGTTCTTCGACCCGGGCGACCCGTTGCATCCGGACGCGGAGGATGAAGATGAGGACGAAGACTGACTTGTAGGGTGGGCCGAGTAAAACGAGGCCCACCATCGCATCCTCCATCGGCAAGACCTTCGGCCGGACCGCCCAGATGCCCGACTACCGCCGAAACTTCATCCCGGGGGGCACCTATTTCTTCACGGTCGTCACGCTCGATCGTCGGCCGATATTGATCACCGAGGCTGGACGGGCGTGCCTTCGGGCCGCGATCGGGACGATCAGGAAGAAGCGCCCGTTCGACCTGGTCGCCTGCGTCCTCCTGCCCGACCACCTTCACACCGTCTGGACTCTTCCGCCAGGAGATCCCGATTATTCGATCCGATGGCGTCAGATCAAGGAGCAATTCTCGCGTAATTATCACGAGGCCGGTGGAGACGAAGCCTCTATGACCGAGTCGAGGCTACGCCATCGAGAGCGAGCGATTTGGCAGAGAAGGTTCTGGGAGCACACCTGCCGGGATGAGGACGACCTCAAGCGGTGTGTCGATTACCTGCATTGGAATCCGGTCAAGCACGGACTTGTCTCAACCGTTGGGGACTATCCCTGGTCCACGTTCCACCGATTTGTCCGCGAAGGGGAATATGCGAAGGACTGGGGGCGGGACAACTCGTTCCTCGGATCGATCGAGTCGGCATGGGAATGAAGATGGTGGGCCTCGTTTTACTCGGCCCACCCTACATCGCAGGTCAATATGAACCACGCCAGGCCCACCCCCGACGACTTCCTCCGGATCGGCCCGCGCATCCGCGTCTTGCCGATCATCCACGGCTCGGGCGACTTCGCCATCCGGGTCCGAGAGGAGTTGCTGTCTCGACCCTATGACTGCGTGGCCGTCCCGCTACCGCCGTCGTTCCAGGAGGAAGTCGAGGCGGCCATCGAGCAACTGCCGGCGATCTCGGTCGTCGCGCAGCTCGACGTCCATTCGGACTATGACGAGGAGGCTGCCGAAGAAACCCTCGGCTTCAGCTATGTGCCGATCGACCCGTGCCAGGGGGTGATCGCCGCCCTCCGGCTGGCGATGGGCGAGCGGATGCACCGGGCGTTCATCGACATGGAGACGCCCCGATTCGAGGCAGCCTCGACGGTCTTCCCCGACCCCTACGCCCTCAAGAAGGTCAGCCCCGAGGCGTTCGCCGCCGCCGTCCTTCCGGTCCTCGAACCGCCCGACGTCGGCCAGCAGACCCGGCGGATCGACTGGATGGCCGCTAGGCTCCGGGAGCTGGAAAAGCGTCATAAATCGACCCTCCTCGTCTGCTCGATCGCCGACTGGCCGTGGATCAGGGACGCGTATCAACGGCGGGCCGAGGTCGAGGAGCCCTTGAGCTTCTTCTCGCCGATCCAGACCTTCGGCGTCGACCCGAAGACCCTGGTCTTCGTCCTCGGCGAACTTCCGTTCCTGACAGGGCTCTACGAGCGGGGCCGCCGCGAATTGACTCCTGATGACAACCTATCGGTCGACGGCGTCAAGGAGATGGTCCTCCGCGCCCGGGACATCCTCCGGAGACGGCTGCCCAAGGTGGCCGACCGGGTCACGCCGCAACTGCTCTCGATCTACTTCCGGTACGTCCGGAACCTCAGCCTGATCGAGCGCCGGCTCACGCCCGATCTCTACTCGCTGGTCGTCGCGGCCCAGCAGACGGCCGGCGACGACCTGGCCATCGCGGTCGGCGAGGCGGCCCGCGAGTACCCCTACAGTGACCTCGGCGAGTTCGACTCGGCCCTCCGGATGGGCGTCGGCAAGGCCGAGGTCCCCGCCTGGGGGACGGCGAGGATGGTCAGCCGGCTGCCCGGCCAATCGCTGGAATGGAGGTCTTGCCAGCTCCGGACCCGGCCCGAGGAGAAGGACAAGAAGGCCTGGCAGCAGCGCTGGAACCCGTTCGGGATGTGCTCGTGGCCGCCGGAAGACGACCGGATCGAGAGCTTCCAGCGGCACGTCCGCGACCAGGCCCGCGCGATCCTCGGTGCCGACCTGGCCCGGTCGGAGAAGTTCACCTCCAGCGTGATGGACGGCCTCGACATCCGCGAGACCCTGCGGAACTGGCACACCGGCGACCTCTACGTCAAGGTGCTCCCGCCCAGCCGGGGGACGATCGAGATCGTCGTCTTCCTCTTCGACACCCCGGCCGATCCCAGGCTCTACACCAACCGGACGACCTGGTACGCCGAGCACGCCGAGGAGTCGACCCTGGCGTTCTACGGGACCGACGCGATGAAGAACCTCGTCGGCCCGGGGATCGCGCAGGCCGAGTACGGCGGGGCGATGTTCCTCTTCCCCCCCCGGCCGATCCCCGACATCTGGGAGGACATCCGGCTCGACTTCGCCGAGACCCTGGAAGAGCGGCTGCTCGCCGCCGCGTTCCTCCACAGCCGGGAACGGCACGTCGCCGTGGTCTGCCCCAAGCCGCCGTCGGCCCCCTGGCGGAGGCTGGCCCGGAAGTACGGCAAGAAGATCGTCCACCTGCCCTTAGGCCGGTTCGGAGGCCAGCTCGTCGAGCGGCTCCGCCGGTTCCACGTCCTTAACGGGAAGGAAGTCCGGTCGTATGCCGCCGACTTCATCCGGGACCTCTGACCGTGTCGAAGCCCTTCGACGCCACGACCAGGAAACTCCTGGAACTCGACCCCGCCGGCTGGCTCACCTGCCTCGGCCTGCCCGTGACCGGGCCGGTCCGGGCGGTCGATTCCGACGTCTCGACCGTCACCGCCGAGGTCGACACCATCCTGCAAGTCGGGGACCCGGCCGATTACCTGGCCCACATCGAGCTACAATCGGGCCACGATTTGACGCTGCCCGGCCGACTCCTCCACTATAATGTCCTGCTCAACCACCGGCACGGCCGTCCCGTCCGGAGCGTTGCCGTCCTGCTCCGCAAGGAGGTCGACAGCCCGAGGCTGACCGGGTTGCATCATGTCCGCCTGCCCGATGGGTCGAGTGACCTGGATTTCCGATACTCGATCGTCCGGGTCTGGACGCTGGACGTGGAGCAGATATCGAGCGGCGGCCTGGGTATGCTCCCCCTGGCGCCGCTGGCGAAGGTCGGGAGGAGTGACATCGGCTCGGTGATCGGACGGATGAAGCTGCGGTTGGACCGCGAAGTCCCAGAAAATCAGGCGAGCCTACTCTGGGCGTCGACAGAGATCCTGATGGGGTTGAAGTACTCGGAAGAATTCATCGAAAGCCTCCTCCAGGGAGTCCAGGGCATGGAAGAATCCGTCACCTATCAGGCGATCCTACGCAGGGGCGAGGCCAAGGGCGAGGCCAGAGGCTTGCTTGAGGGCGAACAAAGAGCCCTGATCCGGATCGGCCGCAGGCGACTCGGGGAGCCGTCACCGGAGGTGGTCAAGAGGATCGAGGACATCGAGGACGAATCAGCGCTGATGACGCTGCTGGATCGTTTGATCGACGTCTCCTCCTGGGACGATCTGCTCGCCTCGCCCTGAGTTCCCCTCGACCGGCCGGGCGATGATCCGCTAAAATCGGGCGATTCCGCCCGTTCGACCGATCAGGATGGCGGCCGGGTGGGCACGAGCGGCCCTCCGGCCCGGCTGGGAGGCCCATGCCCCTCGAAAATCCCACCGATCCCCTCGCCGACCTCCACGGGCCGGTCCGCGACTGGTTCGCGGCCACCTTCCCCGGCGGCCCAACCCCGGCGCAGTCGCTTGCCTGGCCCTCGATCGCGGCGGGCGAGAACCTGCTCCTCGTCTCGCCGACCGGGACGGGCAAGACCCTCGCGGCATTCCTGGCGATCATCGACGGGCTGTTCCGCGAGCACGCCGCCGGGGGCCTCGGCCCCGGCCTCCGGTGCGTCTACGTCTCGCCCTTGCGGAGCCTGGGGTACGACATCGAGCGGAACCTGTCGCTCCCGCTGGAGTCGATCCGCAAGGCCCTGGGTCTCGATCAGAGTCCGGTCTCGGTCGGCGTCCGGACCGGCGACACGTCGCCCCACCATCGGCGGAAGCTCCGCGAAAAGCCTCCGCACCTGCTCATCACGACCCCGGAAAGCCTCTCGCTGATGCTCAGCCAACCGGCCTGGCATGACCTCTGGCGAGGCGTCCGCCACCTGGTCGTCGACGAGGTCCACGCCCTGGTCCCGAGCAAGCGCGGGGCCGACCTGGCGGTCTCGCTCGAACGGCTGGCCGCGAGGGCCGGGCAGGACCCAGGCCGCGTCGGGCTCTCGGCGACCTGCCGGCCGGCCGATCCGGTCGCGCGGTTCCTGGTCGGGCCTTCCCGGACCTGTCGGGTCGTCGAGGCACCGAGGCCCGAGGGGTCGCCCGACCTGACCCTGGATGTGGAATCGCTCCTCAAGCCGGACGAGGCCCCGCATCGCGGCCTGACCTATCGCCGGCTGCTCCGGAGGCTCCGCGAGGCGACCGGTTCGGCCCGGACGACCGTGATCTTCGCCAACACCCGGGCCTTCACCGAGAAGGTCACGCACGACCTCCGCCGAGAGCTGGGAGCCGGCCCCGAATCCGTCGCCGCCCACCATTCGGCCCTCGACGCCGAGCGCCGGCGGGCGGTCGAGGCCTCCCTCAAGGCTGGCGAATTGAAGGCCGTCGTCACCAGCACCAGCCTGGAGCTGGGCGTCGACATCGGCCAGGCCGACCTCTCCGTCCTGATCGGCCTGCCGGGCGGCGCCTCGCGGTGCCTCCAGCGGGTCGGGCGGGCGGGGCACCGGGTCGGGGTCGAGACCCGGGGGCTGATGCTCGCCGCGACCCCCGCCGAGCTGGCCGGGGCGGTCGTCACGGCCCGAGCGGCGAAGGCCGGGCGGGTCGAGCCGCTCCGGATGCCCCGGGTCCCGCTCGACGTGCTCTGCCAGCAGCTCATCGGCATGGCCTCGGGCGGCGAGTGGTCGTCCGACGACGCCTTCGCCCTCGTCCGCAGGGCCGAGCCGATGGCCGGGCTCTCGCGAGGCGACTTCGACGCCTGCCTGGCCTTCCTCGCCGGGGACCTCGCCGCGCCCTCGGGGGCCTACGAGCCGGAGCCGGGCTCGACGCCGAAGTGGACCGCGCCCCGGATCTGGAAGCGGGGCGGGCTGTTCGGCATCCGGAGCCGGCGGGTGATCCGCTGGTTCTGGTCGAACGTCGGGACGATCACCTCGGAGGAGTCCGTCCGCGTCCAGGTCGACGGGCAGGCGATCGGGACGCTCGAAGGGGCGTATGCCGAGCGTCTCCAGGCCGGCGACCGCTTCGTGCTCGACGGCCGGGCGCTGGAATTCCGGCGGATGGAGGGGCTGACCGTCCACGCGAAGGCGACCGGCGGCGAGCCGAATCTGCCCCGATGGTCGAGCGACCGCCAGGGGCTCTCGGCCGAGCTGGCCCGCGACCTCGCCCGGTTCCGGGCCGGGGCGGGCAAGGCCCTCGCCGACGGCCCTTCGAGCCTCCGTTCGTGGCTGGCCGAGGGGCACGACATCGGCCTCGGGGCGGCCGGCGTGCTCGAAACCCTGTTCGCCGGCCAGGAGCAGGTCAGCGAGATCCCGGACGAGGACACCCTGCTCGTCGAGGAATACCCCGACGCGGAAGGTCCCGGCACGACCTACGCCTTCCACGCACCGCTCGGCCGGCCCGCCTCCGAGGCGATGGGTAGAGCTTGCGCCGCGAGGCTGGGCCGGCGGTTCGGCCGGGACATCAGGCTCGTCGTGGCCGACCTCGGCTGGTCGATCGCCCTGCCCGAGGGGGCGAGGATCGGCGCGGACGACCTGCCCGCCCTGCTCTGCCCCGAGGGGTTCGAGGCCGACGTCCTCGACGGGCTCGACCGGGGCGAGCTGATGGCCCGGCGGTTCCGGCACGTCGCGGCGACGGGCCTGATGGTCCTCCGCCGGCCCGAAGGGGGCCGGACGAAGGTCGGCGGCCTGCTCTGGGCGAGCACCCGGCTCTACCCGCTGGTCAAGGTCGCGTGCCCCGACCATCCCCTGCTCCGCGAGACCCGACGCGAGGTCCTCGAAGACTGCCTGGACGCCCCGACGGCGCTCGAATGGCTGAATTCCCGGCCCCGGCCCCGATTCCGGGCGCTGGACGGCCCGTCGCCGTTCGCGGCGGCGTGGATCGACCCGGGCGGGCCGGAGGCGGTCCGGTTCGAGTCGCCGGCCGACGCGCTCCGCCGGCTCCACGAACGGCTGGTGCCCCGATGATCGACGGCCCCGACGGCTGGAAGCTCGCCCCCGAAGGCGCCGCGGTCCACCTCGCCGAGAGGACCGCCGTGATCGCCGACGTCCACCTCGGCTACGAGTGGGCCCGCGCCGCCGGGGGCGACTCCCTGCCGGCGCACTCGCTGGCCGAGACCCTGGCCAGGCTGACGACCCTTTTGGCCAGGGCCCCGATCGCCCGCCTGGTCGTCGCCGGCGACCTCGTCGAGTCGGCCGCCCCCTGCCGGCGGACGGCGGCGGACGTCCGGTCCCTCTTCGAGTGGCTGGGGTCGCGAGGGGTCGACCTGATCCCCGTCCTGGGCAACCACGACCCGCAAGGGGCCAAGGCCCCGCCCTCGACCTTCGAGGTCGCCGGCTGGACGATCGCCCACGGCCACCGGCCGATCCGGGCCGCGAGGTCGATCTCCGGCCACCATCACCCTGTCCTCCGGGCCGACGGCCTGGCCGCCCCCTGCTTCCTGTTCGGCCCGGCCACGATCGTCCTGCCCGCCTTCACCCCCAACGCCGCCGGCCTGCCCGTCGGCTCGCCCGGGATGCCCGCCCGGTGGATCGAGGACGGGCTCCGCTGCGCGGCCGGGCTGGGGGGCGAATTGCTGGATTTCGGCCCGTTGCCCGAATTGATCCAGGCTTTTTCTGTGTAAAGTTTGAATATCTTTGGATATCAGAACTGGTCCCCGAATTTCTTCCAGAGTTTCGGGAACCGCCGCGGGAGTTGCTCGTCCGGGCGGCGTTCCCCGGCCGGCTCGGTCGGCAGGCGGTCGGGCCTCTCGGGGAAGTCGGTGTACCGGTCGAGGCCGGTCTTCTCCTGCCAGACCTCGGGGGCGATGTACTGGAAGCCCTCGACCTGGCCCTCGTCGCCGTCTTCGAGGATCTTCGCCAGGTATTCGGGGTCCTTCAACACGGCCTCGTAGACCTTGCGGCCCCGGGCGATCAGCCAGTACCGGAAGTCCATGAAGCTGTCGTCCGAGCACCCGCCGCCCGCGACGTAGGCCGCCTGCCAGACGTCCCAGCGATAGGCGTCGGCCCAGAGGTCCGTGTAGTGGTGGTCGAACGAGACGATCTCGTCCGGCGCGAGCTTCCGCAAGGCATCCCGGATGGCGTCCATCTGGTCGTCCGGGTCGCGGCCGGATTTCTTGCGCGTGGATTCGATGAGCTTCCAGAATGCCTCGCGATCCATGACTGTCCTCCGGCGGGCCCGGTCCCCTCCCGCGACGATCGCCGCGAACGATACCCGAATCCGGCGCCGATCGATACTCGCTCCCGCCGGCGAAGCTCCCGGTCGGAACTTGTCGGCCGCTCGACGATGCGCGACAATCGGCCCGGAGATGACCCGGAGCCGGAGGAGGGTTCGAGCCATGCCGAAGCATGATCCGTGCGGTGGCCTCGGTCGTCGGCAGTTCCTCGCGGGGGCGGCCGGCCTGCCGGTCCTGGCCGGGCTGCATGCCTCGGCGCAGGAGCCGAAGGGGGCGAGGGACCCGAGGGCGGTCGACGGCAAGCTCGGCGTGCCGGGGCCGTATCCGGGCCGGGTCGTCGAGGCCCGGAACCCGGCCATGATCCGGGACGGGGTCAAGGACCGCGAGGCGATCGCGAAGACCCTCGGCGCGGCGATGACCAACCTCACGGGGGCCGATGACGCGGTCGAAGCCTGGCGGTCGTTCTTCGAGCCGGGGGACGTGGTCGGGATCAAGATGAACCCGGTCGGCAACCCCCTGGCCAACTCGTCGAGCGAGCTGATGCTCGCGGTGATCGACGGGCTGAAGGCGGCGGGGGTGAAGACGAAGGACATGATCGTCTTCGAGCGGTACAGGGAGGAGTTCGTCAACGCAGGGATGCACAAGGCGGTGCCCGACGGCGTGCTCTGGGGCGGGCTGACGCCCGAGGCCGACCCCTCGCAGCTCCGCCTGACCTGGTCGGGGAGCGACCCGGTCGCGGGGTACGACCCGGACGAGTACATGGAGATGAACCTCGTCCACCACGGCGCCGACCCCAAGGACGACCGCAACTTCCGGTCGCACCTGGGCCTGCTCGTGACCCGACGGGTCAACAAGCTGGTGATGCTGCCGGTGCTCAAGGACCACGGCTCGGCGGGCGTGACCGGGGCGCTCAAGAACATGAGCCACGGGCTGGTCAACAACGTGGCGCGGTCGCACAGCACGCCGCAGACCAACGCGTGCAACCAGTTCATCCCGCAGGTCGTCAGCCACCCGATCATCCGCAAGAAATCCGTCCTCCAGATCCTCGACGGCATCCGAGGGGTCTACCAGAACGGCCCGTTCGCCCACGAGAAGGACGCCGCCTGGACCTGGGACTACAACGCCCTGCTCGTCGCGACCGACCCGGTGGCGCTCGACCACGTCGAGTGGGACATCGTCGACGCCAAGCGTAAGGAGATGGGCCTGGCGCCCGTCGGAGCGGTGGGGCAGCTCGGCCAGGACGCCGACCGCGAGGGGTTCGACATCCGCCAGCCGCAGCACATCCCCCTGGCCGCCAACCTCGGGCTGGGGATCTTCGACTATAAATCCACCCAGGGGCGCAAATTCCAGATCGACCATCGGGTCGTGAAGGTCTCCTGAGCCGTTCAGCGGGCCAGCCCGATCGTGATCGGGATGTCGAACGACCCGCCGAAGGGCGAGTCCCACGCCGTGAGGGGCGGCTTCGCCGGCGCGGGTGCGGGCCTCGGGGCGGGGACCGGGGCCGGCTTCGGGGCCGGGGCTTCCCGACTGGCGGGGGCCGGGGCCTTCGCCTCGGCGGTCAAGAACGAACCCAATTGCTCGATCGACTTCCGGGCCGCGGCGGCCTCGGCCAGGGCCGGCGAGGGGGCGTTGGCCGA
>JAJYDH010000168.1 GCA_021777685.1 Planctomycetota bacterium
ATCCGCCGAAGATGGTGGGGCTCGCCCGAGGCTCGACCCACCCTACGAGATCAGCCCCGTGTCCTGCGTAAGGGCGTATTCGATATGAGCCAGCCCGTCCCGTTGGTGAAGGTGTCGATCGACGGCCAGGACGTCGAGGTGCCCGCCGGCACGACGATCTTCGACGCCGCCCAGAAGGTCGGCATCAAGATCCCGGTCCTCTGCCACCGCGAGTACATGAACCCGGTGGCGGTCTGCCGCGTTTGCGCGGTCGACGTGGGCGAGCGCGTGCTGGCCCCGGCGTGCTACCGGCAGATCACGCCCGACATGGCCGGTCGGAAGATCGAGACGGCCGAGAAGAGCACCAAGGTCCGCGACTCGGTCAAGACCCTGACCGAGCTGCTGATGTCCGACCACCCCTCGCCCTGCGAGAAGCACCGCGAGCACGGCGACTGCGAGCTGGAGCTGATCGGCGAGCAGTTCGACATCCTCAAGCCCCGGTTCCCCAAGGCCCCGACCCGGCACCGCGACGATTCGAGCGTCGTCATCGCCGTGGACCACTCGGCGTGCATCCTCTGCGACCGGTGCATCCGGGGCTGCAACGACATCAAGAACAACCAGGTGCTCGGCCGGATGGGCAAGGGGTTCGCCGCCCGGATCGCCTTCGACAACGACCTGCCGATGGGCAACTCGTCGTGCGTCTCGTGCGGCGAGTGCATGGTCTCCTGCCCGACCGGGGCCCTGATCAACCGGACGGTCGTCAACAAGCCGGTCGAGGAGGCCCCAACGCCGACGGTCGCCACCTACGGGTCGGTCCCGCCCGAGGAGCTGATCCGGCTGCCGCTCTTCGACGGGATCTCGCACGCCTTCCTCCGGTTCAACGAGAACGCGGTCGTCCGCCGGACGTTCAAGAAGGGCGAGGTGATCTGCCGCGAGGGGGAATTCGGCTCGACCGCCTTCTACATCGAGGAGGGCAAGGTCGACATCTTCATCAAGGCCACCTTCAACCACACCAAGACCCGCGGCGGCGACGGCCGAGGGGGCCTGTTCGGCCTGGTCCACCGGCTCACGACCGTCTTCGAGAGCCGCAAGCAGGACCACCGCGAGGGGGAGAGCAACAACCAGTACATCCACATCGACGCTCCCGTCGCGCTCCGGTACGACAACCCCGTCGACACGCTGGAGGCCGGCGACATCTTCGGCGAGATGACGTGCATGAACTCCTACCCGCGGTCGGCCACCGTCACCGCGGCGGACGACGTGACCGTCCTGGAGATGGACCGCAACGTCCTCTACATCCTCCAGCGGAGCAAGCGGTCCAAGGCGATGCTCGACGACCGCTATCGCCGGCGGGCCATCGACAGCCACCTCCGGAGCGTGCCGATCTTCTCGACCGTGGCCCAGGACCCGGGCGAGTATGCCAGGCTCTGCGACCTCCTCCGAGAGCGGGTCACGCTGGAGCGGAAGAACAACGGCGAGCTGATCTTCTCGCAAGGCGACCCGGCCGACGCCTTCTATCTGATCCGGACCGGGTTCGTGAAGGTCGCCCAGAGCCACGTCGGGTCCGAGCACGTGCTGAACTACCTCGGGCCGGGCGGGTTCTTCGGCGAGATCGGCCTGCTGGCCGACCTCCCCGAGGTCCGGGCCCACGGCGTCAGCGCCGCGAGGAGGACCGCGACCTGCTCGGCGCTGGACCACGTCGACCTGGTGAAGCTCTCGGCCGAGGCGTTCGAGGAGGTCCTCGAACAGTTCCCCGACGTCCGCCGCCAGGTGATCGAGCTGGCCGTCCAGCGGCTCAAGGACACCGCCGCCACGCTCAGCCAGATCGAGAACCTGCCGCTGGCCGAGTTCCTCAGCCAGGGCCTGATGAACGCCCAGAGCCTCCTTGTGCTCGACCTGGAGAAGTGCACCCGCTGCGACGAGTGCACCAAGGCCTGCGCCGACACCCACGACGGCGTCACCCGGCTGATCCGCGAGGGGCTCCGGTTCGACAAGTTCCTCGTCGCCAGCTCGTGCCGGTCGTGCCTCGACCCGTACTGCATGGTCGGCTGCCCGGTCAACTCGATCCGCCGGCTGAACTCGCGAGAGATCATCATCGAGGACTGGTGCATCGGCTGCGGCAAGTGCGCCGAGAATTGCCCGTATGGCAACATCAACATGCACTCGCTGCCCGAGAAGATGGTCGAGGACCCGGCCAACCCCGGCCAGAAGGTCGCCGTGGTCCAGCAGAAGGCCACCACCTGCGACCTCTGCCGCGACGTCGACGGCCAGCCGAGCTGCGTCTACGCCTGCCCCCATGACGCCGCCCACCGGATGTCCGGCAAGGACCTGCTGGAGGAGATCAAGCTGTCGAGGGTGTGATCCGGCCGCTGCGATCCCGGATTGCAAATCACAGCCGCGTGGGGTGCGTCGAGTCTTCGATGACGCACCCTGTGTGTGCTTATTTAAGATCGGATGGGCTAGGAGGTTTGGGGCAATGAAATCCGAAATCCGGATCGGATTCAATTCTTCCTCTGTCCCTACAATTCGCCTATTCTTGCAAAACCAGAATGTCCCGAATGGCGCAAGAGGTTATCGCGATTTGAGAGACAAGCGGACAAACCGTGCAAGCAACCAGGCGGAGCAAAATAACAGGGCAAGGACGGCCGAATTGCGAAAGATGGAACGACCGGACCAATCGCCGCCATCCGGGATCAGCGCGAGATCGGTCCACTCCCTCGTATTGAGCAACGCAGTCTTGTCGAGGACGACGGGCGGGCTGACCGAATCGATCATCTGGACGAGCTTGCCGGTGTGTCCGATCGGACGGACAACCAGAAAATGACCGTGCTCGCCACGGTCAAGGTATAGCACCATGGGGCGGTCGATCGACCGTTCATCCTTCGTGAGCCGGACACCGACGAGGCCCAGCCCGCAGGTTCCGGCCGCGTCACGAAGCTCCTTCATGGAGTAACCGCCCGGAGGGGTGGGCGGGAGGTGCCTTCGGAGCAGATCCAGTTCGATGGGCCGTCCCATCAGCTTCGATAGAGTATGAATGGCCAGCACGCCGCAATCGAAAGGCGGACGACTCCTCTCCTCATTTCCGGCGCGAATCCCTGACGAAAGCCCGGCGACCATCATGAGCGGCACGATGACGAAGAGACTTCTCCGGCAAATCCTCATGAATGCCTCCACCGGGCTACCCCCGCGGATCCGACGAGGATGATCCCGATGACCGCGAAGGTCATTTGAGCGACTCCCGACCATGCCCAGCCCTCTCGGGCCGGCGAAGAGGCTTCAATCTCCTTCGCTTGGCGCTCGGCCTCGGCCAAACTTTTGTCCAGGCGAGCCTGAACGCCGGCCGGATCGGTGCGCGGGCGCGAGGGGACCGGCGTCTTCTGGACGACCGGATGTGTCCTCTCCAACTCGATCGATCTCGCCGTCTTCGACGTGGCCTTGGTGTGGACCACGAAGGTCGAATCGGGCAGGTCCAGGTTCAGCCGGAGCGAGCCGAGCACGATCGCATTGGTCTCGCGAGCGATGGGGTAATCCTGGACCTTCCCGCCCGGCACCCCGAAGACTTTCGTCTCGCCGCGGGTCGGGAACCAGACCATCTTCCCCTTCACGTCCGCGAAGCGTCCGATCTCGATGCTGTCCACCCGACTGAGCAGGTTGCCGTCGACTTGCCATTCGACCTTCAAAGGATGTCCTCCCCGGAGCAGGTCGATCCAGAGTACATAATGGCTCCTCTTCGAGTCACCTCCGGGCATGGTCCCGACATCGACCTTCAGGCAGGAATGCCCATCCACGTCCTCGTAACCCAGGCAATCAAATCGCATCCTGGCCGGGTCGATGCGACTATAGTTGGAGAAATACCACGAGAATATGAAATTCTCCGGCGAGTGATTCCTCCGGAGCGAGCCGGGGGCTCCCGACGCCGGCTTCGGCTTCCGCGTCTTCGGGTCGAATAATCCGGCGCCGTTCGGCCTGTCGCTCTCCACCAATTGATTGTTCAGGAGGGCGAAAGACGTCCTCACGGGCGGCTTCGGAGTCGTCGTCTGATAGATGTCGACAAGTCCCGCGAGCGGGACTTCCACCCGGAGGGCATAGGACCCCTGGAAGAGGACCGGGTCGCGATCGGCCCTGGGATTCCCCTTCGAATCGATGCTCCGATAGTCTCCTTCGAAGATCGCGCTGACGCTCTTGATGTCGGCGTGGAGGGATTTCATGGTCTCGACGAAGGTGGCCGCGTCCATCGGCGCGGCGTCGGGGTTGAGGCCGACGGCGAGCAAGAGCAAGGAGGCACCGCTCAGGATCGTCATGGTTCACCAGGCATGGGGTTGGTGCGTCGGACCGAGCCCTGATCGCATCGGCGATCGGACGCGAACCGACGCGAGGTCCGGGCGGGTCAGGTCCCCGACCCCGGGCTCAGGGGGTGATGTGGATCTGGAACACGGCCTGCTGAATCTCCCCGCTACAATAGGTCTGATTGTCCCAGGCGAGGCCCGCGCAAACCCAATTGAGGGAGACCGGGTCCTGGCCGCATTCGCCCGTCTGCTTCTGTCCGCCGCAGGAGACGTTGTCGCCGAGAGTGAAAGTCGCCCCCGTCGCTCCCGGGGAAGTCCCGGCCGACTCGGCATTGTCGCCGCTACATTTGATGCAGGTCACGTTGGCCTCGGTGCAATCGCTCGCCTGGACCTGTCCCGCTCCGAGCGTCAGGCTCTCGCAGTACTTGATCCCGTTGGAGGCGGGGGAATCCGGGTCGGCCCCGCGCACCGACCGGAGTTGTTCCTCCGCGATCGGCACCCGCCGCGAAGGAGACCGCGTGGACTCTGTTGAATTTCATCGTCATCTCCCGTTCGAGGAACTCCCGCCGCCGGTCGAGGCTTCGCCCCGGATGATCCCGGCGGCGGATCAATCGACCAATTCCAACCCGTTCCTGGTGCCCAATCCTCGCCAGACGGCCCAGGACATGGTCTCCTGGACGAAACGGCCCGATCCATCGGACATCAGCACGTTGACGCCCCCGGGGTGATTGCTCCGGGCGGTCGTCATCCCCTTCGCCGGATCGGTCTGCCGGAGCAGGCAGTCGGGGATCGCCCCGTTGGGGGGCTGGGCGTGGCTGTAGAGGCTGCGCTCGCGACCCGTCCAGAACCACCACCCCCCATTGGTGACGAAAGGGAATCTCCCCCGCAGCGAGGCGATCCGACAACCGACGAGCATCTGATCGGCGGTGAACAGCTCGTAAGGCTGGGGAAACGCATCGCGCTCGCGGCTCGGAGAATCGGCGAGGCCGGTCCCGCAGAGCCGCTCCGCGAAGGCCGCGGTGTGGCTCAGGCCGTCGGTGATCGAGGAGGCGTCGATCATGACGACCTCCGGGAACACGCCGTTGCCGCTGTCGGGATATTCCGCCGAGGTCCGGTATCCCGGCCCGACCCCGACGTTGCCCCGGTAGCTGTTCCTGGGCCCGACGGCGAGGCCATCCGAAGGGCAGAGGAAATTCCCGACCGATGCGTGCGAGGCGGTGGCGTTGAGCTTGTTGATTTCCTTCTCCCAGGACCTCAGCGGCATGTTATAGGCGTCGGGCGGAAAAGTCCCCCTGGTGAAATTGATCGAGTTGTAGAGCGACGGCTGGTCGAGGAAGGGCAGCATCCGGGCCTGGACGGAAAAATCTCCGTACCAATTCGTATGAACGCCGGTGATCGCGGGCGGGAACGTCCCATTGGTCTGGTGATAGTTGTGGAGGGCCAGGCCGATCTGGTGGAGGTTGTTCT
Organism: Planctomycetota bacterium; assembly: GCA_021777685.1. Classification (GTDB taxonomy): domain Bacteria; phylum Planctomycetota; class Planctomycetia; order Isosphaerales; family Isosphaeraceae; genus Tundrisphaera. The sequence goes on from JAJYDH010000168.1 coordinate 5,733, forward strand.
GGCATGACGCTCGACGGGCCGACTCGCGGGCCGCCTGCGCCGCGGGCAGCAGCAGGGCGATCAGCAGGCTGATGATCCCCAGGACCGCCATCAGTTCCACGAGCGTGAATCCGCCGCGTTTCGGTCCGATCCTCATGGTGCGACCTCCTCCCGCGAGGGTAGGACCACGGCCCGCAAGGAGACCTTCTCCTGGTCGGGATGGTCGGTGATGATCTCGATCTCGGAAGTGCCTCCGAGGCCGAGCCCGGAGGCGTCGAGCGACAATTCGAGGGTGTGGGCCATCGACGGTCCCGGCCTCGGATCGACCCGACGGCCCAGGAGCGGACCGGACACCCGGATGATCCGGATCGGCCGATCCGCGCATGTGACCGAGATGATGGCCCTGGTCGGAGAATCCGAAGCCTGGACCACCAACGACGACGGATTGGCCCGGACATGGGCGGAGATTTCCCAATGGATCGGCCGCGTCTTCGCCGTCCCGTCAGGCCAGACGAACCGGAGTTCGCCCGAACGATGTCCGGCTTCCGTCGTGGACGTCGGCGTCACCTCGACGATCCGGGTCGCCTCGATGATCCCGTCAGGTCGGGCCCGCTCGTCCCCGCCGTCGACGAATCGGCAGGAAAATGGCCCCGAGATCGAGACCTCGCTCGGGCCGACCTTGCCGGCCGAGCTCGTCCGTCGACAGGCGATCCGGAAGGTTTGCGAGGCCGTCGATCCCGCCGGGATGATGTGGGTCTCCGCCCCGATCGGCTCGACTTCCCATGCGGGCAGGAGGGAGGCGGTCAGCGAAAGCCTGATCTCGGGAAATTCCGGCCGGTCGGTCGCCAGGGCGAATTCGACGCACTTCCGCCCCGATTGAGTCCCAGACTTGAACAGGACCGGGACCGTGGCCGTCCCGCCGGGCGGGATCGACCCCGGGATGGGCCCGATCGAGGAGCAGCAGGGAGTGAAGGCCACGCCGCCGGAAAGGCGAAGCGGGCGATCCGAAGGGTTATTTATGCGGAATTCGTGGCGGATCGGCCGGGAATCGGAGATGACAACGGGCGTCTCATCATTGTAAAACGTTCTTATGTTTTTTTTGCTGCGTCGACCGCCGGCCCGCTAGTGGAGCATCCCGAGATGACGATGCAAACGAGAGTGGCGATCGATCTTCGCATCACCTCGGCTCCGCATGGCCCGCGGGAATGGATCACTCGGGGTATCCTAAAAAAGCGATATCGAGCACGTCAAGGAAAAAATTCGTGGAAGTCATCGTTGCATCGTTGCCGGATTGCCGAGGTGCGCCAATGGATTCCGGCATCGGTCGGAAGGTGCCCGAGGATGGAGGTCTTCCCGTTGGGTCGGGCTTGCCCTGCCGTCCGCCCGGATCGCGGTAGGGCAAGCCCTATCCTACGGGATGCCGGAATCCGTTGGCGCACCCGACTGCCGGACGCCGGATTGCCGGCATCGGAAATTGCGAGGGCAGTCAGGCCCCTCGGTTCCGGTATGAAGTTTTTGACGAAAGGCGATACGGGCCGTACCATGAGGGATCGAAAACGACGCCCGCCCGCCCGGGCGGCGCGGTCGGCACGCGAGCGAGGCCCGGACCGATGCACATCCCCGATGCCGTGATCGACCCCAGGGTGGCCGCCGCGACCGGCGCGATCGCCGCGGGCGCGCTGGCCTATGGCCTGCGGACGCTCCGGGATCGGCTCCGCGAGCGGACGACCGTGCTGATGGGGTCGATGGCGGCCTTCGTCTTCGCGGCGCAGATGGTCACGTTCCCGCTCCTGGTGATCCCGGGCGCCTCGGGGCACCTGCTGGGCGGGGTCCTGGCGGCGGTCCTGCTCGGCCCGTGGGCGGGCGCCGTGGTGATCGCGGCGGTCCTGGTCGTCCAGTGCTTCCTCTTCGGGGACGGCGGCCTCACGGCGCTGGGGGCGAACTTCGTCAACATGGGGCTGATCGGGTCGGTCGTCGGTTACGCGATCTACGCCCCGATCCGCCGGGCGATCGGCGGCCGGTCGGGGGTCCTGATCGGGTCGATGGCGGCGGCGTGGTTCTCGGTGATCCTGGCGTCGGGGGCGTTCGCGGTCGAGCTGGCGGCGTCGGGCCGGTGGTCGAAATTCCCCGACATCCTGGGCTGGATGGCGCTGGTCCACGCGGCGATCGGGATGGGCGAGGCGCTGATCACCGGGATGGTCGTGCGGTTCCTCCTGCTCACCCGGCCCGACCTGCTCGACGACCCGGAGGGGGCCGACGGCTCGACGGCCGCCCATTGGGGACGGGTCGCCCTGGCCGGCCTGGGGATCTCGCTGGCGGTGGTGATCTTCCTGTCGCCGATCGCGTCGGAGTCCCCCGACGGGCTGGAATACGTCGGCGGGGAGAAGGTCAAGTTCCTGCCGCCCGAGGGCTCGGGGCCTCCCCCGGCGTTCCCGGCGCCGATCCCGGATTACCGGCTCCCGGGGCTCTCGCGATATCGGTCGGCGGCGACGGCGGCGGCGGGCGTGGTCGGCACGGTGGTCGTCTTCGGGGTCGGGCTGGTCCTGGCCCGGGCGTTCACGCCGGGCAAGCCGGGGCCGGGCTGGGGCCGGGAAGGGATCGCGGCCGATGCGGCTTGACGCCCTGGAGCGGCACAGCGAGGGCGGCTCGGGCCCGCTCCACCGGCTCGACCCCCGGGCGAAGCTGATCGCGACGGTCGGCTTCATCATCGGCGTGGTCGCCACGCCCTCGGGGGCCTGGCGAGCCCTGGCGGCCGAGGGGCTGGCGCTGGCCTTCGCCGTGGGGCTCTCGGGCGTGCCCCCTCGCGAGCTGATCCGTCGGTGGCTGGGGTTCCTGGCCCTGGTCGGGTTCCTGGCGGCGATGGTCGCGCCCGGCCATCCCGACCGCGAGCGGCTGGGGACGGCCGCGGTCGCCCTGGCGATCGTCGCCAAGAACAGCCTGGCCTTCCTGGCGATGATGGTCCTGGTCCACGTCACGCCGTTCCGGGCCCTCCTGGCGGCGATGGGGCGGCTGGGCGTGCCGACCCTGATGGTCTCGACCCTCCAGTTCATGGAGCGCCAGGTCCACATCCTCGCCGACGAGCTGGGGCGGATGGTCCAGGCCCGGCGGTCGAGGACGTTCCGGCGCTCGGGACGGCTCGACTTCGGCCAGCTCTCCGGCCTGATCGCCGTGCTGTTCCTCCGGTCGTTCGAGCGCGGCGAGCGGGTCCACGCGGCGATGCTGGCCCGGGGGTGGGATGGCACGATCCGGACCCTCGACGGGGCCGACGAACGATGACCGCCGATGAGGAGATCTCGCCCTCGGCCGCGGCTTTTTCCGACAAATCCGGAATTCCGGCCGTGCGGGTCGAAAAGCTGACCTATTGTTACCCTGACGGGCGGCCGGCTCTCAACGGGGTTGACCTGACGATCAGGTCGGGCGAGTCGGTCGCGCTGGTCGGGCCGAATGGGGCGGGCAAGAGCACGTTCCTGCTCCACCTCAACGGCATCCTGCCCGGGACCGGGAGGAACGCTCGGGTGATCCACTCGCACGCGGCGGACGGGTCGAAGTCCGACGGCAAGGCCGGGCCGGCGGTCTGGATCGACGGCCTGGAGGTCAACGCTCGGAACGCGCCCGAGGTCCGCAGGCGGGTCGGGCTGCTCTTCCAGGACCCCGACGACCAGCTCTTCAGCACGTCAGTGATCGAGGATGTGGCGTTCGGCCCGCTCAACCTGGGCAAGGGGAAGGCCGAGGCCCGGCGGATCGCGGGCGAGTGCCTGGCCCGGGTCGACCTGGCCGACCTGGCCGACCGGCCGCCGCACCACCTGAGCTTCGGCGAGCGGAAGCGGGTCTGCCTGGCGGGCGTCCTGGCGTGCGACCCCTCGGTCCTGGCCCTCGACGAGCCGACGGCCAACCTCGACCCCCGCGGTCGCCGGCGGTTCCTCGCCCTGATCCGGGGCCTGGGCTGCACCAAGCTGATCACGACCCATGATTTGGAGATGGCGCTGGAGCTGTGCGGCCGGACGGTGGTGCTCGATGCCGGCCGGGTCGTCGCCGACGGCCCGACCCTCGCCATCCTGGGAGACCAGACGTTGCTCGAGGCCCACGGCCTGGAGATGCCGCCGAGCCTGAAGGCCGGCCGCGAGGCCTGATCGCCCCACACTCGTGCTCGCACGGCCGCACGCATGCTCGGATCTCTTCATCGAAATTCATGGTCTCCAGCATTCATGCTGGGATCTCCACCGGGGAATCCGTCACGTCTGGATATCGGCGGATATTCGCCGCGATCCCGGCACGGATTAGTATAGTTTTCTCGGTGAGTGTCACCGGGATGGAAGGCCGATGATGGTGATTTTAATCATCTCTGCAGATCCTTGGACACTTGCTTTTCGGGGGGGGGGCGACCGACAATATCGCGTCCTCTCCGCCAGCCGCGTCGAAATCCAGGCGTCCCCCCCGCTGGCCATGACCGGCCGTCCCGGCTGGTGCCTCTCGCGACCCAACGTATTGTGTTGTTAGCACCCTTGCCCGCACCGAGGCCGATCGGAGCCCGTACCTTATGCGTCGTCCCGCCAGACACCGGACGAAGTCGTCCGCGCGCCCCGCCGCCCCCCGAGTTGAAACGATGGAATCCCGGCTGCTCCTGAGCGCCGCCCCCCTGCCGGCCGTCGCCGCCGGATCGGGCGGCCTCGTCGCGGTCCCCAACGTGATCGAACTGCCGATCGTCGCCTCGAAGGTCGCGCCGGCCGTTTATGGCCCGTTCGCGACCGGGACGCCGGTGTCCGGGCCTTACTCTCCGGCCCAGATCCGGCACGCCTATGGGGTCGACCAGCTGAGCTACAACGGGAGCGGGCAGACGATCGCCATCATCGACGCCTATGGCGACCCGACGATCGCATCCGACCTGGCCACATTCGACAGTAAATTCAACATCACAACGCCTTTCAACCTGAACGTCATGACTCCTCCGACCCAGACGACGCCCGCGGCCAACTCCGGCTGGGCCCTGGAGATCTCGCTGGACGTCGAGTGGGCCCACGCGATCGCGCCGGGGGCGACGATCGACCTGGTCGAGGCGCAGTCGGCGAGCATCAGCGACCTGCTCGGCGCGGTCGATTATGCCGTCAACACGCTCAAGGCCAACCAGGTGTCGATGAGCTGGGGCACGGGGGATTTCTCCGGCTCGTCGTACTATGACTCGCACTTCAACCAGCCCGGGGTCACGTTCCTGGCCTCGTCCGGAGACGTCGGGGGCGTGGTCGAATTCCCGTCGGTCTCGCCCTACGTCACGGCCGTCGGCGGGACGACCGTCTCGCTCGACCAGGCCGGCAACCTGCTCTCGGAGTCGGCCTGGTCCAGCGGCGGCGGCGGGACGTCCGCCTACGTCGCGCAGCCGGGCTACCAGAACGGTTTCGCTCCCGGCTCGATGCGGGGCGTGCCCGACGTGGCCTACAACGCCGACCCCAACTCGGGCTTCCTCGTCGTCGACGGCGGGAGCTGGATCCAGGTGGGAGGCACCAGCGCAGGGGCCCCGCAGTGGGCCGGCCTGGTCGCCCTGGCCAATCAGGGGCGGGCTTCCCTCGGCAAATCGCCGCTCGGGACCGGCCAGCCCTTCGGGCTCAACTCGACGCTCTACCAACTCGCCGGCGGGACGAGCTATACCAACACCAACGGCGACTTCAACGACATCACCGCCGGCAGTAACGGCAACCCCGCCGGCCAGGGCTACGACCTGGCCACGGGACTGGGCAGCCCGTCCTCCAGCAAGCTCGTCTCCGACCTGATCGGTCCGAATCCCAACCCGACTTCCCTGGTGATCAACAACGACACTCCGGGGTACTCGCAGAGCCCGGCGTCGGCCTGGCAGCTCTGGACCAACCAGGGTTACGGCAACAACGTCGAGGAGGCGTCGGCCGGCAGCGGGTCGGCCAAGGCCG
>JAJYDH010000169.1 GCA_021777685.1 Planctomycetota bacterium
CATCCAGTGTTGCGAGGCCAGGCGGGGTATCCCCGTGACCGGGTTGAAGATCGGCAGGAGGTAGCTGTAAAGGTCGCTGGCCTTCTGGATGTAATTGGCCGCGACCACGGCCCGCTTCCAGTCGGCCGGGGTGACGAGGTCGCCGCCCGGGATCTGGCGGCAGAGGCCGATGAGATCCTGGGTCGCCAGCTCGAGCGCCGTGAGCAGCTCGACGACCGCGACCCGCTCGATCGGGTCGGCCGAGAGCGGGTTGTAATGGGCCGCCAGGCGGGCCGCCAGCCTCTGGCCGGTCGCCATGTAGGTCTCGATCTGGGAGAGCTTCGCCATGTCGAGCGAGTCGCCCAGCTCGGCCTCGGATTCGACGAGCTGCCAGGCCTGACGGTCGAATTCCGAGAACGTATGCGGGACGTCCCAGTCGATCGGCGGCAGGAAGGCGCGGGTGGTCCTGGTCCACCTCGACAGGAGCAGCGAGACCGCGATCCCGGAGAGGATCGAGAGCGTCGCGGCGACCAGGACCCAGACCTTGCCCTGTTCGAGGAGCCAGAGGAAGCCAAACCCCATGAAGGCGAGGTAAGGCCCGACGAACAGTGTCAGCAGCACCCACGATCGCCAGTTCCTGAGCACGGGAATCTGTCTCGGCCTGCGTGACGGTTCCAAAGGCTTCGCCCCGTGGGTATTCGTCGGGCCCCGATGTCCATTGGACGGCGACCTCGCCCGGGCATCGTAGCCCGCCCGGGTCGACAAAAAAAGGGCCGCCCCGGTCGGTCGGGGACGGCCCGGCTTCGACGCCGAGGTCGATCAGCCGATGTGGCGGGAGATCGAGCTGGGCAGGTGCTGATGGACGTGCTTGGGCAGCGACTTCAGCGACGAGACCAGGTGGTGATAGCGGTCGGGGACGTCCTGGAGCGACTCGGGCAGGTACTTCTCGGCCCAGGTCTCCTCGCGGGTGAACATCGAGCAGAGGACCAGGCCCAGCCCGAAGCCGACCCCGAAGCCGAGGAGCACCGACGGCGCCGGGTTCCGGGCGACCAGCCCTTCGGCCTGGCGGTAGCCGTGCGCGGCCCCCTCTCGGGCCGAATCGTACCCCTCGCGGAGCCGGTCGCCCACCTGGGCGGCCCCCTGCTGGACCTGCTGGCCGAGGTTGTGGATCTGGTCGCGAGCCCCCTGGGCCGACCCGCCGTTCTGGTTCGGATTCTTGTTCGGCACGGAAATGACTCCTGTGTCCCGGACATTCGCGGCGGAAAAGGCCGCCATTCCAGGTCTCCGATCGGGAGACCCGACTGGCCGGGACCAGGTGCAAGGGACGTGCCACCGATCGACGGTTTGACGTGCGCAGGCGAATGCGCGACGTGAGGTCCGAATTTTCTCGGTTTGATGCCCGCGCCGGGGGATTCTTCCCGGACCCCCTGGGGCGGCACGGCGGTTGCACATCGATCGGGCGACTTGGCGGCAATTCGACGCTCTCAGAGTTGAGGCGGAACGATGCTGTCGTTTCTCTCCGAAGGACAACAGATCATGAAGCGCTTCCTGGCCTCGGCCCTGATCGTGGGCGTCTCGACGTTCGGCCTGGTGGGCTGCGATCAGAAGTCGGAAGTGAAGGAGGAGAAGACCGTCTCCACCCCCTCGGGGACCGACAAGGTCACCACCACGGTCGAGGAGAAGAAGACCGGCGACGCCAAGGACCCGGCCCCCTCGACCCCGCCGGTCGAAGCCCCGAAGTAATCCGCGCCGGCCGACCGCGCCGGCCGCGAGACACCTGGACGCCCCCCGACTTCTCGGGGGGCGTTTTTGTTTTCGTCCCGCTGACTTCATAATATCTGGTTTTTTCATTGCGGTTGGCATTCCGGTTGCTCTGTCAAACTCCCAGTGACCGGCCGGGTGGCCGGCGGAATTCGAAGCCAGGGGAGTCTGCGACGATGGCGATCAACGCTCAGGAAATCCAGGGTCAGTGGAACAAGCTCCGCGGGCAGGTCAAGGAGAAGTGGGGCCAACTGACCGACGACGACCTTCAGATCCACGGCGGGAACGTCGATCAGCTCGTCGGCAAGATCCAGGAGAAGACGGGCGTGACCCGCGAGGCCGTCGAGAAGTTCCTCTCCGAACTGACCTCCAAGGGTGGCTCGACCATCGCCAACGCCGCGGGCGCCGTCAGCAACTTCGCGCAGCACGCCGGCGAGCGGTTCCGCGACCAGTACGGCAACGTCTCCGACCAGGCCCGCGAGCGCTACGACATGGCGCAGGACCTGGTCCGCCACAACCCCGCGCAGTCGGTCGCGGCGGCCTTCGGCGTCGGCCTGGTGGCCGGCCTGATCGTCGGCCTCGCCCTCAGGTCGCGCTGAGCGGCCTCCGATCCGCCGTGGCGGGGCGATTGACCTCGCCGCGGCCTTCCCCTGACCCCGTTCTCAACCTCCGGACGACAAGGAGTTTCCCATGCTACGCTGGGCTCTCACGTTCGCGATTATCGCGATCATCGCCGCTGGCCTTGGCTTCTACGGGCTGTCCGACATGTCGGCCCAGATCGCCAAGCTTTTCGCCCTGGTGTTCCTCGTCCTGTTCGTGGTCGCGATCGTCGCCGGCCGGAGGGTGATCGGCGGACCAACGGTCTAGCGACCGCCGACGGGCGGACGTCGGGCCGAATCAATACGCGAGGCGAGGCGTCCCCGATGGGACCCTCGCCTCGCGGTCATTTCGAACTTCCTCGCGGCTCGTCCCTCAAGCCCGCTCGTAGCAGCACTTCTTGTACTTCTTCCCCGACCCGCACGGGCAAGGGTCGTTCCGGCCGATCGGCGAGGCCCCGGCCGCCTTCCGGATCGTCACCCCTTTGACCCCGCCCTCCGGCTTGAGCCGCTGGCCGTAAGAACGGCCGATCACCCGGACCTGCGCCGCCCAGTCGGACCCCTCGCCGACCCTGCCGCTCTCCTGGAGGTATTCGAGGAACCTCGCCACGACCTCGGGGACGTGGGGCCGGACGGCGTCCGGCAGCGAGAGCCGGGGCATGACCTCGGTCAACACCGTCGCGAACGTGCCCGTCGAGACCTCATCCGGGAAGTCGCGATCGATCTTGCGAACGGCCGTGCCGAAATGGGACAGGATGTCGGGAGCAAAATTGCGCACGGTCGGGTCGAAAAGTCCCGCCCCGAACGATTCCGAGAAATCTCCCGCCCAGTTGTCCCAGCGATTGTCGAACATGCCTTGCCTTCAAAAGAAAGAATTGAACCGCCAGGACGCCAAGGTCGCCAAGAGGAAAAAGAGAGAATCCTGAGAAGAATGAGCAGTGTACAAGAGAGCTTGGAGCTATTAAATCAAAGCTCTCTTGTTCTTTGTTTTCCTCTTCTTCCTCTTTGCGTCCTTGGGGTTTTGGCGGTTCGAATCTCTTTCCTCACCAATCATCGGATCGGGTTGAGCACCAGGCCGCTGAGGAGCTTGGGGTAAAAATAGGTGCTCTTGGGCGGCATCTTTTCCAGGTTCGAGGCGATCAGTTCGACGTGCTCCATGCCGGCGGGCGGGACCAGGCAGGCGAGGTCGCAGGCGTCGCGATTGACGCTGTCGAGCACCTCGCCGATCTGGTGTACGTAGGTGCAAGAGGCCGCGCCGATCTTGCCGAGCAGGTCCTTCAGGACCAGTTCGTGGAGGATGCTGACGCCGAGCGATCGCCATTCGGGGCTGTGGTCGGGGGTGAGCGTGTCCATCCGCTTGCTGTTCCGGAGCTTGGCGACGAACCAGCGGCCGTCCTCGACGGTGCCGAAGCCGAGCGTATCCTGCTCGCCGCCGATCTCGATGGTCTCCCAGGCGTTCCGGCAGCCTTCGTCCCCCTCGCCGGTCGGGGTGATGATGAACTCGGGCGCGAGCCGTGCCGCCAGGGCCTCGGAGGTCAGGCCGACGAAGCCTCGGACGAGCCGGTGGGTCGGCTGGATGATGAGGCCGGGGTCGCTCATGCCGACGAGCATCATCAGGCAGAAGTTGGCCGGGTCGTCGGGGCCGGTCAGCTCCCCCCTGGCTTCGAGTTCCTCGCGGAATTTCAGCCCGGTCTCGTAGCGGTGGTGTCCGTCGGCGATGAAGACCGGCTTCGGCGCCATCAAGCCTTGAAGGGCCGTGATCGTCGCCGGGTCGTGGATCTCCCAGAGCTGGTTGACGACGCCGAGATGGTCGGTCGCCTCCTGGGGGGTCTTGTCGCGGAGGCCGGCCTCGGCCGCGCGGATGGCCTCGTTCTCGGGGTCGGGGTAGAGTCCGAAGATCGGGCTGAGGTTGTACTTGGTCGCGTTGAACAGGTTCAATCGGTCGGCCTTGGGGCCCGAGAGGGTGTGCTCGTGCGGGTAGATCCGGCCCGAGCCGAACGGCTCCAGGCGGACGCGGGCCAGAAACCCCTTGCGGGTGTACTTCTGGCCTTCGACCTCGAAGGTCTGGCTGTACAGGTAGTACGCCGGGTGGGGATCTTCGCGGAGGACGCCGTCGCGGAGCCACTCCTTGAGGAAGCGGGCCGCCCGGGTATATCGGTTCGACTCGGGCGAGTCGTCGGGCTGCTCGCGGTTCAGCTCCAGCCGGATGATGTTGTACGGGCTGGCGTCGTAGAGGCGATCCTGGAGCGATCGGTCGATCACGTCATAGGGGGGCGCGACCACGTCGGACATCGCGCCAACCTGGGCCATGTCGTAGCGGACGCCTCGGAAGGGGCGGATATCGGGCATGGGCAAGGCCATCCGTTGCGGGTCCGGGGTGTTCGTCTCAGCCGCGAATCGAGGGGGGAGGCGGAGACGCGACGCGAGGGGCGTCTTCGGGTGCATCGTAGCGAATCGAGTCCGTTTGGGGCAATCCCTCGCGGTCCGACGGTCCGGGGCACCGCGGCGCGGAAATCCGAACCCAACGAGGAGGCCCCGACGGGCCGCCGAGGGAGAGCGTCGCCGACACCCCACTCGACAATCCGGACCCAAAATCTCGCCAATCCGAACCCAACGCCCCGACCCTCCGTCGCCAATCCGAACCCAACGTCCCGAAATTCATCCGCCAATCCGAACCCAATGTGCCGGCCATGTTGCCTGCCAATCCGAACCCAATGCCCCGAGTCCTCACGCCCGCCAAACCGAACCCAAGAGCCCGCGACCGATCGCGCCGGGGTCCGCCCGGTCTTCGCCAGGATCGGCGGAATTATTATCGCGATCCGGGCGGCCGGCTAACACACAACCTCCCGGATGACGACCGGATTTCCCGCCAACCCGGCGTACGACCGCTCCACTTGGCCCGGCAAAGCTGACGGAAATGGCCTTCGAATCAGCCCCGAAAACGAGAAAAAAAGGCCAGTTTCCGGTCGAAACGGGGTCAAAATCGACCAAAATCGGCGAGGAATCGCGCCAAAAAACGCGCTTTGCGGAGCAAAGCAAAAGGATCGGGGCGTCCAGGCGGGAGGGATGAAGCTCGGAAGAGTCTTACCCAGAATCTACATTCAAACCATTTGCCGAAAACCACCCATATTTCGTATTCCTGTTTGCATCACTGAGAGGATCAATGGATGGGGTAAACCGAGGGACTGACGAGGAGGGAGGGGACTGGCTCCTGGCGCCAGGATGGCTACCGGGCCGGAGGGTGACATGTCGGGCCGAGAATCGGTCCCCACTCTCCAGGCCAACACGAGTGTGATCCGCTGTAGGTTCAGGTGGATGCGTGAACGATCGGCAACCAGCCCAGTCCCCCGCACTCCCAGCAGATCGCTCTCCGCTCGGCGAACAATGGGTGAGCCAGGCATCGGCAGTCGACCGAATTTGGGCCTCGAATGGGGAGTAACTGTATCAATTCCGGATATTGCCGCGTGCCCTGGACGAGCATTATCAGGACTCGAACCGGGTCGGTGAAGACGGTGACACCTTCCGGCTGATCGAGGTCGTACCCGAGCACGGCGACTTCGCCGCTGGCCTGCAGGAAGTAGTAAGACCAGAGGTCCGGGCCGATCGGGAGGGCCCGGAGCCGCGCGGCTACCGATCGAATTTCGGCCGGTAAGTCCGGGGGCATATCGGCAAGCAGACGCGAGACGACCCGCTCGGCCTGCGGCGACCAGACGTCTCCCCACGGGCTGGCCATGATGTTCTCACGATCAAGAGCGGGCCCGGACTCGTTCGGCGGCCACCTCGATCCATCCCTCGGCAGCTTCGCGGATGTTGGCCATCACCTCATCAAGGGTCTCTCCTTGAGAGACGCAGCCCGGCAAGGCCGGCACTTCCGCCCAGAAGCCGCCCTCTTCGGCGGGGTGGACGATGACCTTCAGCTTCATGGCATACCTCCGACGGCGAGGAGCACGGGCGGCCCGACCGGGGTCGGGCCGCCCTCCGGCCGCTGGTCGGGGCCGATCAATAGCGATAATGATCGGACTTGTACGGGCCTTCCTTCGGGACGTGGATGTAGGCGGCCTGCTCCGGCGTCAGCTCGGTCAGCTCGACGTTCAGCTTCTTGAGCTGCAACCGGGCGACGTGCTCGTCGAGCTTCTTGGGCAAGACGTAGACGCCGACGGGGTACTTGTCGTTGTGCCGCCAGAGTTCGATCTGGGCGAGCGTCTGGTTCGCGAAGGACGAGCTCATCACGTAGGAGGGGTGGCCGGTCCCGCAGCCGAGGTTGACCAGCCGGCCCTTGGCGAGCAGGATGATCCGCTTGCCGTCGGGGAAGATGACGTGGTCGACCTGGGGCTTGATCTCCTCCCAGCGGTAGTCTTCGAGCGACGCCACGTCGATCTCGTTGTCGAAGTGGCCGATGTTGCAGACGATGGCCTGATTCTTCATCCTGGCCATGTGGTCGTGCGTGATGACCTTGTAGTTGCCGGTGGTCGTCACGAAGATGTCGGCCTTGTCGGCCGCGTAGTCCAGGGTGACGACCCGGTAGCCTTCCATCGCGGCCTGGAGGGCGCAGATGGGGTCGATCTCGGTGATCCAGACCTGGGCCGACAGGGCCCGGAGGGCCTGGGCCGAGCCCTTGCCCACGTCGCCGTAGCCGGCGACGACGGCGACCTTGCCGGCGATCATCACGTCGGTGGCCCGCTTGATGCCGTCGACCAGCGACTCGCGGCAGCCGTACAGGTTGTCGAACTTGGACTTGGTGACCGAGTCGTTGACGTTGATGGCGGGGAACTTCAGCTCGCCGCGCTTGTGCATCTGATAGAGGCGGTGGACGCCGGTGGTGGTCTCCTCGGTGACGCCCTTGACGGCGGCGAGCCGCTCGGAGTACCAGCCCGGCTCGGAGGCGACCCGGGCCTTGATGGCGGCGAAGAGGATGCGCTCCTCCTCGCTGGTGGGCTTGTCGAGCACGGAGATGTCGGCCTCGGCCCGGGCGCCGAGGTGGAGGAGCAGGGTCGCGTCCCCGCCGTCGTCGAGGATCATGTTCGAGAAGCCGCCGTCGGCCCACTCGAAGATCTTATGGGTGTATTCCCAGTATTCCTTCAGGGACTCGCCCTTGTAGGCGAAGACGGGGATGCCGGCGTCGGCGATGGCGGCGGCGGCATGGTCCTGGGTCGAGAAGATGTTGCACGAGGCCCAGCGGACCTCGGCGCCGAGGGCCTTGAGCGTCTCGATCAGGACGGCCGTCTGGATGGTCATGTGGAGCGAGCCGGTGATCCGGGCGCCGGCGAGGGGCTGGCTCGCGGCATACTCCTCGCGGATGGCCATCAGGCCGGGCATCTCGGTCTCGGCGATGGCGATCTCGCGGCGGCCCCAGGGGGCCAGCCCGATGTCGGCGACGTGGTAGTCACGGGTCGAAACCGGCGTTTGCGTCGCGGCGGTCACGTTCGAGTCTCCTAGAGCGGTGAAGAGGCGCCGTTGCACGAGGGAAGCCCACCCATCGAGCCTGGCAGGGACGCTCTCGCGTGCCGTCGCAGCGCCTCTCGACGAGATGGTCAGGGACGATCTCGGGGCCGACCCGCCGGCTTCATTCGGGGGAGTCGGGCCGCCATCGATCATGGACGGGGTCGGGGCTCAGGTGCCCATCTCCCAGCTTTCGAGGTACCTGGCCTGCTCGGGGGTGAGGGTGTCGATGTTGATCCCCATGCTCTGGAGCTTGAGCGCGGAGACCCACTGGTCGACCTCCTTGGGGACGTTGTAGACCCTGTGGTCGAGCTTGCCCTTCATCCTGAGCGACCATTCGGTGGCGAGGGCCTGGGCGGCGAAGCTCATGTCCATGACGCTGGCCGGGTGCCCGTGGGCGGCGGCCAGGTTGATCAGCCGACCCTCGCCGAGGATGTAGACCCGGCGGCCGTCGGCCAGGACGTACTCGTCGACGAACTCGCGGACGCCGTGGTTGCGGGCCGAGGCGATCTCGGCGAGCTGGTCGAGGGCGAGCTCGACGTTGAAGTGGCCCGAGTTGCAGACCATCGCGCCATCCTTCATCGCGGCGAAGTGCTCGGCGCGGATGACGTGGATGTTGCCGGTGACGGTGATGAACAGGTCGCCGATCGGGGCGGCCCTGGCCATGTCCATCGCCTCGAAGCCGTCCATCGCCGCCTCCAGGGCCCGGATCGGGTCGACCTCGGTGACGATCACGTGGGCCCCCAGGCCCTTGGCCCGCATGGCGACGCCCTTGCCGCACCAGCCATAGCCGGCGACGACCACCCGCTTGCCGGCGATCAGCATGTCGGTGGCCCGGATGACGCCGTCGAGGGTGCTCTGGCCGGTCCCGTAGCGGTTGTCGAAGAAGTGCTTCGTCATCGCGTCGTTGACCGCGATGACGGGCAGCTTCAGCACGCCGTCCTTCTCCATCGCGCGGAGCCGGATGACGCCGGTGGTGGTCTCTTCCATGCTCGCGACGACGTTGCCGACCAGGCCGGCCCGCTCGTCGGCCGAGAGCCCCGAGGCCCAGCCGCGGACCTCCTCGTGGACGTCCTTGAGCCGGCCCAGGGCGATGAAGATCATGGCGCTGACGAGGTCGGCGCCGTCGTCCATCGTCACGTGCGGCCGGTGCTTCAGCGCCGCGGCGATGTGCCGGTAGTAGCTCGACTCGTCCTCGCCCTTGATCGCGAAGACCGGGACGTTGAAGTCGTTGACCAGGCTGGCCGCGACGTCGTCCTGGGTCGAGAGCGGGTTGGAGGCGACCAGGACGAGGTCGGCGCCGCCGGCCACGAGGGTCCGGGCCAGGTTGGCCGTCTCGGCCGTCACGTGCAGGCAGGCCGACATCCGGAGCCCGGCGAGGGGCTTCTCGACCTCGAACCGCTCGCGGATCGCGCGGAGGACGGGCATGTCCCGCTCCGCCCACAGGATGCGCTGATAGCCGACGCTCGACAGCGCGTGGTCCTTCACGTCACCGGCAACCATGGTCGCCAAGTACAGATCTCCTGAAGGGTCACCGAGGATGGGCCGGGGCACGGGCGGTCCCGGCCATCGGGGCGGGGCCCGGGCCCTCGCGATCCTCGCGGTCGGGGCCCGGCGGCTAGTTCGCCGGGCGGAGCAGGCGGATCGTCTTCTGCCGCTCCCAGTCCATCCAGTTGGTCGGGCCGGCGGCGGGCCGGAGGCGATCCCGCAACAGCCCGGCGATCGCCTCGCCGTGGGCCCTGGCCTGGGTCGGGGCCCGGAGCGACGCCTCGTTCGCCAGGGCGTCGAAGCGGGCCCAGTCCTCGGCCGACATCGCGACCCGGATCGCCCGGCTCGTCCATTCCGGGGGCAGGAGGGGATGCAAGGGGCGGAGTCCCCGCTCCTGATCCGGCTGTCTCGGGCGGCCCCGACGATCACGATCCATGACACGACCTCGTACGATCGCTGCTACCTGCATTATCGGATGACCCGGTGCGGCCGGTGCAATCTTTTACGACGTTCGTACGCGTGTGTCAATGGGCCGATGCCCGGATTCGACGCGCCTCGGCGACGAACCGTGAGACGAGGGCCGGGTCCTTGATCCCCGGCGAGGACTCGACGCCGCTGGCGACGTCGACCATCCACGGGCGAACACGGTCGACCCGATCGGCCACGTTGTCCGGGGTCAGGCCGCCGGCCAGGATCAGGCGGGGATGGGCGGGAATCCGGTCGAGGACGTCGACCGGGATCGATCGTCCGGTCCCGCCGGATTGGCCCGGGACGTGGGCGTCGACCAGGATCGCGAAGGGCGGGCAGCCGAGGGCCTGGGCCCGGTCGAGGTAGGCGATCATCCGGTCGACCGAGGCTTCATCCGACAGGCGGAACGCCTTGACGAGCCGGAGCGCGGGATCGAAGTCGGCGAAGCGCCGGAGGTATTCCGGCGGCTCGTCGCCGTGGAACTGGACGATGTCCATCGACCCGACTTCGAGGAGGGTCGCGGCGACGTCCTCGAAGGGGCGGTCGACGAACAGGCCGACGGGTTCGGCCTTGCCGAGGAGGGCGGAGGCGATCTCGGCCGCTCGACGGGCCGAGATCGATCGCGGTGATTTCGGGTGGAAGTTCAGGCCGATCCAGTCCGCCCCGGCCTCGGCGGAGGCCAGGGCGTCGGAGACCTCGGTCAGCCCGCAGACCTTGACGAGGACCTCGATCAAGAGACGCCCAGCTTGGAGAGGGCGGTCTTGAACTTCGCTTCGGTGTTGACGCCGACGAGCCGATCGACTTCCTTACCGCCCTGGAAGATCAGGACGGTCGGGATCGCGGAGATCCGCAGCCCGCCGGGAGTGTCCTGGTTCTCGTCGGTGTTCATCTTGCCGATCTTGACCTTGCCGGTCAGCTCGCCGGCGAGCTTTTCGATCGTGGGGGCGAGCATCCGGCACGGCCCGCACCAGGGCGCCCAGAAGTCGACCAGAACGGGGACATCCGCTTCGAGCACTTCCGACCCCCAGTTGGCGTCGGTAAATTCCAGCACGTTCCCGGCCATGTTTGGTAGCCTCGCAAACGTCGTCTCGTACTTCCGAGCGCGGACGTGGTCTGCCGACGAGAATGCGACCCCGACGGGGCCTCTGCTATCAGGAGATCATAGTAGTGCCGCGAAATAGAGTCAACCGAACCGGCAAGCCGGGCAATCCCGAGGCGAGCCACGAAGGGCCCGGCCATGCACCCAAGCCCCCGTCGGACCCGCCCCGGCTGTCCTGGTTCGTCCCCACCGAGCTGAACTGGGAGGTCTACCTCCTGGCGGCCGTGCCGGTGGCGATCCTGGCGTCGTTCTTCGCCCATTCGGCGGTCCTGAATTTCGTCGCGGCGGGGGTGGCGATCATCCCGCTGGCCGGGTTGATGGGCAAGGCGACCGAGCAGCTTGCCCACCGGCTCGGGCCGGGCGTCGGCGGCCTGCTCAACGCGACCTTCGGCAACGCCGCCGAGCTGATCCTCGCCCTGTTCGCCCTCTCTCGGGGTCTGGACAACGTGGTCAAGGCGTCGTTGACCGGGAGCATCATCGGCAACCTGCTGCTGGTGCTGGGGGCGAGCCTGTTCGCCGGCGGGCTGAAGTTCCCGATCCAGCGGTTCAACCGGACCGCGGCGGGCGCCGGCTCGACCCTGATGGTCCTGGCGACGACCGGCCTGGTCGTCCCCGCCCTGTTCCACAACCTCGTCCCGAACGCCGCCGGGCTGGAGCATCGGCTGAGCGTCGCGGTCTGCATCCTGCTGGTCTTCACCTACGGGCTGAGCCTGATCTTCAGCCTGGTGACGCACCGCGAGCTGGTCAGCGGGCTGAAGGAGGACGTGGCGGCGGCGATCTCCG
>JAJYDH010000170.1 GCA_021777685.1 Planctomycetota bacterium
TCAACAGGAACGAGAGCGTGATCGTGGTAAAGCTCTTGACGTCCTCGGTCATCCGCTGATCGGGGTTGTCGATGTCGGCCCGGCCCATCAGGCGGTGGTAGGCCCGGTTCTTGAGGTATTTCTCGATCAGGTGGCCGGTGAGCCAGCCTCGCCAGAGGATGCCCAGCCGCTCCTCGCAGAATTTGGCGAAGACGGCCACGGCGGTCGAGGCGGCGAAGACCAGAAGATAGCGGATCGCCTCCCGCTTGTAGTGGTCGGGGTTCCGCTCGGTGATCGCGGTCATGAAGTCGCGGTTGACGTAGCCGTTGACCACGTTGAGGCCGACGATCCCCAGGACCAGGGCCAGCAGCGCCACCAGCCAGGCGATCGCCGGCCAGCGGACGTCGGAGGTGAACAGGGGCCGGGTGATCCTGGCGATCCTCGACCAGGGGCGATTGGACCGGCTCCGGTCCGTGGTCGGCGTCGAGGTCGAGGTCGGGGTCGGGGGCATGAAAGGCTCGTTCGGATGGCCCGAGGGGCGGATCGACGGGGAGGTCAGAGCCAGCCGTCGTGGAAGCCGGCCCGGCGGAGACCCTCGACGATGTAAGGGGAGCGTTTGGACACGGACCAGAGGAGCCCCGTCCGATAGTTCTCGATCATCAGGATCAGCGGCCCCTGGTCAATCCCGAAATACCACGGGGAGACCCAGCCGCACTGGCTCCCCTCGACCTCGAAGGTCGGGTTAAAGCTCGTCTTGAAGCCGTAAGAGTCGAGCATCCCGAGGTCCAGGGCGTTGAAGTTCTGGATCGTCGGCAGGACGATCTCGGGGGCGAACGGGAGCGAAGCCACGACGACCCAGGGTGCGACCGTGCCGTCGTCGGGGCCGAACGGGGCACCTCGGGCGATGTAGTCGAAGAACCGCCGCTCGATCCCGTTGACGCACTTAGTGGTCCAGCCGGGCCCGTCGCAGGCGGTGAAGCCCCAGCAGGTCTCGCCGTACATGGCGAATTCCAGAGGGTTGCGGATCGCGTACTCGCGCTGGACGTAGGTGGCCCGGCGGGTGTTCTCGAAGTAGTCGATCCCCCTCGACTCCATGAAGGCGTCGCGGATGCCCCGGAAGTCGATGAACAGGTGCGAGAGCTGGTGGGTGAACAGCGGGCCGGAGTAGAGGTATTCGAAGTCGTAGATCGTCTTCCACTGGAAGGTGGACGTCCACGCGGCGTAGCTCTCCGGGCCGAGCGAGTACGTGGGCGAGCCCAGGGCCAGGACGTAGAGCAGCAGCCCCTCGTCGTAGCCTTCATACCGATAGGGGATGAAGCCCGTCTCCGGCCTCCAGCCGTGGGTGATGGCCGCCTGGCCGTTGGTGGCCCATCGCCAGTCGACGCGGCGATAGAGGAAGTCGGCGGTCTCGCGGATCTCGGCCTCGATCGCGGTCTCGCGGTCGAAATAGGCGGCGGCGGTGAGCATCCCGGCGATCAGGAACGCGGAGTCCATCGTGGACAGCTCGCACTCCCAGACCCTCCGGCCGGTCTTCATGTCGAGGAAGTGGTAATAGAACCCCTTGTAGCCGGTGGCATCGGGCTCGGGGCCTTGCGGGCTGTCGCGGAAGAAGCGGAGCTTCTTGAGGACGATCGCCGCGGCCTCCTCGCGCTCCATGATCTCGCGCTCGACGACGACGGGGGCGGTCGCCAGCGAGAACCCGACCGCGGCGATGCTCGCCGGCGAGCCCGGCGCCGTCTTGTCCGCGACCAGCCCATTGTCCCGGTTGGACTCCTTCAGATAATAGATGAGGGAGACCCACTGGAGGGTATCGAGATGGGCGTCGGTGATCGTGACGCAGTACATCGAGTGACGGCCCTCATTCGGCGACGTGACGGCGGAGAAATGGCCGACGGGCCCGCGCGGCCGACCCCTTCGGAACCGAGGCTACCGCACCGGCCGCCCCTCCGCCAGTCGGAGGATCGCCGACGACGACGAACACGCGGGTTGATTCCACGCATCGTCCGACAGGTCGTGTAGGCAGCCAGGGCGTTTCTCGATACTCTAATCAACATCCCTGATGATCAACCTCCCTCATATCGATCGGCCTCCGCCCCCCGGGCGCCGACCGCCGAAGATGACCTCATGATCGACCAAGGGGCCGGACGGAGCCGGGTGCTGGTGATCGAGGACAGCCAGGCCGACCAGGCGGCCTATCGCCGGACCCTCCGCGAATTCGACCTGGAATTCGCCGACTCGGGCGAGTCCGGCCTGGAACGGCTGGCGCTCGGCCGGGTCGACCTGGTCGTCCTCGACTACCACCTCCCCCGGATGAACGGCGACGAGGTGCTCGCCCTGCTCCGGCAGGGCAACCCCGAACTGCCGGTCGTCTTCGTGACCGGCGGCGGCAGCGAGAACATGGCCGTCGGGCTCCTCAAGCGAGGCGCCTCCGACTACGTGACCAAGGACGACCTGCACACGCCCCGGGTCGCCTCGGCCGTCCGGGGCGCCCTGGAACGGCACCGGCTCGACAGGGCCCGGAGGCGGGCCGAGGACGAGCTTCGCCGCCAGAAGGACGAGCTGCAATCGGCCCTCCGGAAGCTCCAGGAGGCCCAGGCCCACCTGATCCAGGGCGAGAAGATGGCAAGCCTCGGCCAGCTCGTGGCCGGCGTGGCCCACGAGATCAACAACCCGCTGTCCTACGTCTCCAACAACCTGGCCGTGCTCGACCGCGACGTCCGCCAGGTGGCCGGGCTGATGGCCGATTACCGGGCCCACTTCGGCGATGCCGTCCCCCCCGCGATCCGCGAGGCCGAGGAGCGGATCGACCTGGATTACACCCTGACAAGCCTCGACCGGCTGCTCAAGAGCACCCGCCAGGGCTTGCATCGGGTCGGCGAGATCGTCGCCGGGCTCCGCGACTTCTCCCGGCTCGACGAGGCCGAGCGGAAGCCGGTCGACCCCAACGAGGCCGTCCGCGCCACCGTCGAGATGGTCCGGTATCAGGCCCGTCAGAAGGGGGCCGACCTCCTGGTCGAGACCGCCCCCCTGCCCTCGACCTGGTGCAATCCCGGCCAGGTCAATCAGGTCCTCCTGAACCTCCTGATGAACGCGATCCAGGCCGTCGAGGCGGGCGGGACGATCACCCTGAGGACGAGGTCGCTCCCCGCCTCGGGCGAGATCCAGTACGAGGTCGCCGACGACGGCCCGGGCATCCCCGACGCGATCCGGGGCCGGATCTTCGACCCCTTCTTCACCACCAAGCCGGTCGGGGTCGGCACCGGCCTGGGGCTCTGGATCACCTACAACATCGTGGACCAGCACCGGGGGCGGATCGACCTGGAGACCGGGCCCGGCCGGGGGACGACCTTCACCGTGACGCTGCCGGTCCGACGCCCCGAAGACCCGGAATGACAGGCGATCAGCCCGGCCGGCGCGAGATCTCCGACGAGGTCGAGGGCGGGCTCTTGAGCGACTGGAAGACCACGCAGTACCGCTCGGTGAGCTTCAAAAGCGTGGCGAGCTGTTCGTCGGTGGCGTCGGTGTCGAGGTCGAACCGGAGCCGGACCTCTCGGAAGCCGACGGGGACGTCCCTGCTGACGCCGAGCGTCCCCCGGAAGTCGAGGTCCCCCTCCGCGAAGACGGTCCCGCCCCGGATCGGGATCTCCATCGCCGTCGCCACGGCCCGGAGCGTGACCCCCGCGCAACCGACGAGGGCCTCCAGCATCATGTCGCCCGAGCAGAGCGCCAGGCCATCGCCCCCGGTCGCCGGGTGCAGGCCCGCCTCGGCGTGGCCCTGGCCGGTCGAGACCCGGCACGTCAGGCTCGCTCCGTCGAGCGACCCCTCCGCCTTCAGGGTGAAGGCGGCGGAGGAAGGGTCGTCGCGATACTTCGCCTTGATCGGGGCCTGCCGGGCCCGGAGCGACCGGGAATCCATCGAAGGGTCCTCATTTCACCGACCCAGCCCGGCTCATGTGGAGGCGGAAGCGGCCTTCACGGCCTCGCCGAGCGTGTCCAGGTCGGGGTTGAACAGGAAATCGTTCTCGACCTGGATCGTCGGCATCACCCGCTTGCCGTGGTTCAGGTCGGCGATGTAGGCGTTGAACTCGGAGAACTGGTCGAGATCCTTGAACTCGTAGGGGACGCCTTGCTTGTCGAGGAACTCGGTCGCCCTGACGGTGTCGGGGCAGCTCCGGGTCCCGTAGATCGAGACGTTAGGTTGACGCATCGTGAGTCGCTCCGCAAGCCGGTCGATGCGCACGGGAGATCGGTCCCGTCGGACGCACCTCGGCCCCGAGAAAATCCGCAAAAGATGCGCCGGGATCGCCCGAGCAACCCAAGAAACCCGACCGGGGCGTGGACCGGCACCGTCCCGACGAGGCTCGGGCCGCTGGATCGTCTCGAAGCCCCCGCTTGAGGCTCAACCGGGCCCGATTTCGACCGTCTCGGCCTCAATCCGGTCCTCCTTCACCCGTCCGCGCAGCGGGAAGGTGGTCGGCGGCTCGCGATCCGGGGCCGGCGAGGACTTCGGCTCGTCCTCGGTGGGTTCGGGGTCGGTTTCCTGCAAATTGAAACGCATGGGACTTTGTTGCACAGGATTACAGTGACGGCTGACTTGTGCAACAAGATTTCGGGCCGTGCATCAGCCCAATTCTGGTTCTCCGGCACTACTGATGACAAAGCCCCCATCTTGACTGGACGAGGTCGATCGACTCGATCATTCCGTCATGCACCTGGAGAAGCTCCAGATGCTCGACGCCTTCCCATCGACAGTGCTGCCGCTCTCGATGCTGCCGACCTGATTGAACGAGCCCCGGGGGCTCATCGCCGGCCAGCCGACCGACCTGGCGACGACCGCTCCCTTCTCGCAGCCCGGTCCCTTGGCCGTCTCGGCATTGGAGGAGGCACGGAAGCTGGCCGGTGCCCCATACCCCGCCGCGTCGACCGGTCTGGCCAAGTTATCCGCGGCGTCAGCCCTTCCCGGTGCGGTGATGAGTGCCCAAGGGTCCCAGGATCTCGTACCGTCCACCGCCTCCGAGGCCCCCGCGGATCTGGCGGCCTGGACTTCGACCACGATGACACCGGCGACACCTATAACGACACGATCACCAACACGACCACGGGCAGCGGGGGCACGCCAACCACGACCGTTAGTGAGGTCGACGACACGACCAACACCGAGAGCGACCGCATCTCGCTCTCTGGCCTCAACGACTGGTACGGATACGGCTCCGGTCCGGGATCGGAGTCGCCCACGCCGCAACCCGATGACGGCGAAAACATGACGGATTCCTCGAACAGCATCGGGCACGTCACCATCAATACCGCCCCGGGCTCCAGCGGGGCGATGGTCACCTTCGAGGAGATCGACGAGACCGGCAACTCTTCGGAGAGCGACTCGGGGACCGACTTGGGCAGGGGGTTCAGCGACTCCAGCAGCAAGAATGATTCGATCGAAATGACCTTACGGACGGACCCCTCGGGCACGTCCATCCTCTGCGACGTCCAAACGGGCTCGCCTCCCAACGGGACGGGCACGGGAACGTCGCCCGGCGCATTCGGGGGGCGCCGCTGGCCAGCGACGTATCGACGGGCGCCGAGTTGGCCTACAACGGGGCGGCGATGGCCGCCGACACCGCGGCCGCCCAGGTCGCCCAGGCCACGACCAAGCCGGACCCGCCGCCCCGGGCATGGTCACCGGCTCCAATGTCGACGATGCGCTGGACCAGTCCATACTCCGCATGGGGGGCGTCGACGCGAACTACAAGCAGGCTATGCTCAACGGTAAGGCGACCACCCGCAAAAACATCGGTGGGCAAAGGGCCGCTCCACGTGGGCGTTGCGCGAGCATCCCCAAACTCCCGCCGGGCTACACGGCGGGCAGCACAGGGGCGGCTACGTGCATCGGCGTGATCATCACCACTCCGAAGGGCCAGGTGGATTCCTACCATTTCAACGCCGGGACCACGGCGATCATCTTCGGAGGCGACAACAGCAAGGAGTCGAATTTCCCCATCGGCTCCGTCGTGAGCCATCTCACGGCCGACGCGGTCAACCACAATTGTTCCAACACCACGGGGGCCAATGATGACAGCACCGGCAGCTACTTCCTGTTCTTGAAAGATGGATTGCCCCCCGATCAGGCTGCCACGGACCCGGAGATCAACCCGACCCGGGCGAGTTCCGGTCCTCTCGCCGGGAGACAGATGATCGGAGAGGTTGGCCTCATGAAATTGAAACGCATCAGGCTAAACCATGTGCTCTGGCTGATGATTCCGGTCGCCCTCGTCTTCATCTACGCGGCGAGGATCGCCCGGGAGATGTCCGCCGGCGGATCGTCCGTCTGCCGGAGTCGGTTGTTTGCCATCAATATTGCTTTGCTCAATTATCGGGACAGAAACGGTCGCTTCCCGCCGGCCTTCCTCGTCGATCCTGTCGGGAAGTCGGCTCACAGCTGGCGCGCCTACATCGCGACGGAGATCGATGGCGACTTCGGGCGGGCGTACAGCTTCCGGGAGCCCTGAGACAGCGCTCGAAACCTCAAGGCCGCTCGGGTGGCAACTGAGGTCTTCGGCTGCCCGAACAACCAGGGCCGGTCGACCTGATTTGCCAATTACGTCGCCATCATCATGTGGCGACCGGTCGTCGCTCGACCCGGTCGAGATCCCGACCCGGAGCCAGACCGAAGGCGAGCGTATTCTTGTCGTGAAATATCCGACTTCGGATATGTTATGGACGGACCCGAGGGACATCACCGTCGATGAGCTCGCGAAGCTCATCGAAGGGGCAGGCCCCGGTGGTATTGTCGTGATCCAGGCCGATGCCAAGGTCGTCCGGCTCTCCCGAGCGACGCTCCTCGATCGCCTGGCTGAGGAGATGAAGCGGGCGAGATCATGGACCGGGTCCTGACCCGCCGGGATGCTCGGCCCGCCCGAAGATTCGACCTCGACCCGACGTCGCTGTGGTCGACTTCGGACCGCTCGTGCGATTCGAGAACTCCCGACAAGATGACGCTATCTCCCGCAAGGAATTAAGAGTAAACTCCACCATCCGACGTGTATCGGTGTCT
Organism: Planctomycetota bacterium; assembly: GCA_021777685.1. Classification (GTDB taxonomy): domain Bacteria; phylum Planctomycetota; class Planctomycetia; order Isosphaerales; family Isosphaeraceae; genus Tundrisphaera. The sequence goes on from JAJYDH010000170.1 coordinate 7,028, forward strand.
GGCTCCATCAAATGTCCGGACCGAGGGGTTATTGGGCCATGCGAAGACGGATCTACGGATCGTTGGAGCCGGTCCGGTGTCGGCAACTGTGCCTGCTGCTGATGCGGTCGGCGTCGTGGGGCCTGATCGTCGGCTCGATCGGCGGGGTCTATCTTGGCGTGATGCGGCTGATGGGACGCCCGATCTCGCCGGCGTTCGCGCTGGCTTTACTGGTCGGGGTGCCGCTGCTCGCGCTGATCGTGGGCGCCCTGAGAGGGCGGAGCTACCAGTCGGCCGCCTCGGCGATCGACGCCCATTACCGACTCAAGGACCGCGCCCGGACGGCCCTCGACTTCCTCGCCAGGGCCGAGCCGACCGTCTTCCACGACCTCCAGATCGAGGACGCCGAGGGGCATCTGGCGAATGTCAAGGCGAGCGATGTCGCCCCGATCCGCGTGCCGAGGACCCTGGCCTATGCCGCATCGCTCCTGGCCCTGGCCCTGGCCCTGCTCGTCTGGCCCGTCGCGCCAGGCAGATCGGTCAGGGCCGCGCCGGCCCCGCCCATCCCCTCGATCGTCGCCGAGGCCGAGAAGGCCGTCGAGCGGCTCAAGGAACTGGACGAGTTGGGCAAATCCGAGCGCGATCCCGAACTGGAGAAGCTGGTCAAAGACCTGATCGAGAAGGCCGAGGAGATGAAGCAACCCGGCGTGGACCTCAAAGAGGCATTGGCGAAGCTCTCCGAGATGCAGGCGAAGATCGTCGCCCAGCAGGCCCGTTACAACGTCGGGCTGGTCGACGCGCAGCTCCAGTCGCTCGGCGCCGCGATGCAGGCCGCCGAGGCGACCGACGCCGCCGGCCAGGCGCTCCAGGACGGCAAGTTCGAGCAGGCGGCCAAGGAGCTGGAGAAGCTCGAAACGCCGCCCCTCGACAAGAAAGAGGCCAAGACCCTCGAAGAGAAGCTCAAGCAGATCGCCAAGCAGATGGGCGACGTCGGCCTCGGCCAGATGAGCGGCGCCGCGACAGAGATGGCCGAGGGCGCCAAAGGGGGCTCGCAGTCGAAGTTCAAGAAGGCCACGCGGGCCCTCGCCGACCTCACCAAGGAGCACGCCGGCCGCAGGCGGATCAAGACGATCCTCGACGGCGAACTTGAGGCCCTCGACGAGTCGAAGGCGGCCGACTTCAACAATCAGTTCGTGATCCGAGGCAAGAAGCCCGAGAAGTCGACCTCGCCGAGCACCGACTGGGGGGCTAACACCAGCGGCAACGTCCTGGGCGACAAGACGAAACTCCAGGCTAATCGCAAGGTCGAGGAGATCACCGGAAATCCCGGCGAAGGGCCTTCCGAGATGGAGACGACCCACTCTCCCGAGGGCCGGCAGAAGTCCGGCCGGGCCTACAAGGAGAGCTACCAGAAGTACAAGAAGATGTCCGAGGACGTCCTCGACACCGAGCCGATCCCCCTCGGCCACCGCCAGACCATCCGCAAGTACTTCGAGCTGATCCGCCCCGCCGGGGGCGACTCGGCCACGTCCAGGGATGCCCCCGTCGTCCCGGGCTCGAAATAGGCAGGATGCTCGATGCATGATGGCCGGTGAGGGTGGTTGCCAAGCCACCCCTCATCGGCCATCATGCATCGATCGTGGACCATTTCTCGGGGACTGGGGTGGGCGATGCTTTATCGGAAATTCGGGCGGACGGGCTGGCCGGTCTCGGAGATCGGCTACGGGATGTGGGGCCTCGCGGGCTGGTCCGGCTCCGACGACGCGGAATCGCTCGAATCGCTCGACCGGGCGATCGAGCTGGGCTGCAACTTCTTCGACACCGCATGGGGTTACGGCAAGGGGCACAGCGAGTCGATCCTCGGCCGGGTCGTCCGCCAGCACCCAGCGCACGACCTGGTGGTCGCGACCAAGCTCCCGCCGAAGAACTTCACCTGGCCCTCGCGCCGGGGGTTCACGTTGGATGACTGCTTCCCGCCCGACCACATCCGCGAGTACGCCGAGCGGAGCCTCGAAAACCTCGGCCTGACGCGGATCGACCTCCTCCAGTTCCACGTCTGGGAGGACGCCTGGGCCAAGGACGAGCGCTGGCAGCGGTCGCTGGAAGACCTCAAGGACGAGGGGCTCGTCCGCGCGGTCGGTATCAGCGTCAACCGATGGGAGCCCGCCAACGTCCTGGAGACCCTCAAGACGGGCAAGATCGACGCCGTCCAGGTGATCTACAACATCTTCGACCAGGCACCTCAGGACGAACTCTTGCCCCTCTGCGAGGCGCTCGACATCGCCGTCATCGCCCGAGTGCCGTTCGACGAGGGAACTCTGACCGGCACGCTCACGAGGGAATCGACCTGGCCGGAGACGGACTGGCGGAGCACCTATTTCGTCCCGGAAAACCTCGCCGCCAGCGTCGAGCACGCCGAGGCGCTCCGTCCCCTGATCCCGCCCGGGATGACCATGCCCGAGCTGGCCCTCCGCTGGATTTTGGCCGATCCGAGGGTCTCCACGATCATCCCCGGCATGAGGAAGAAGCGGAACGTCGAGGCCAACATCGCCGCCAGCGACGACCGGGCCCTCGACGCCGAGCTTCTGGAACAGCTCAGGGCCCACCGTTGGGACCGGACGCCGACGTCGTGGTCGCAATAGCAACCGGCGGGTGGCGGGCAGCAGGTAACGAGGATGAGTCGCTACCCGCTACCCGCTGTTCATGCGTGGGCCGGACCGTACAGGTAATGCATCAGGTGGTCATTCTCGGCCCGGGTCCGCTCGTAGAGCAGCTTGACCACGTCCCCGACCGAGACGATGCCGACCAGCCGCCCCCGGTCGATGACGGGAATCTTGGCGATCCGCCGTTCGCTCATCTGGCCCATCACGGCGTCCACGTCGTCCTCGATGTCGCAGGTGATCGGGTCGAGGGTCATCACCGCCCGGATCATGGTCCCGGCGAACCGGTCGCCCCGGTCGTGCAGCTCGCGCATCAGGTCGCGCTCGCTGATGATCCCGACGAGCCGGCCGTCGGGCTCGACCACCGGCAAAGAGCCGATGTTGTTCTCGACCATCCTGGCGACCGCCTCGGGCGTCGAGGCTTCCGGGCTGATGGTGACGATGCGATCGTCCTTCGTCTTGATGACGTCTCGGACCTTCATGGCTTCTGACTCCTCGCGCGTTTTGCCGGGGCGCGGCCAGAGATGGGACCATGGCAGGCATGGGACCGCGCCCGACGTTCGACGGATAAGAAAGGCCTGACTCTTGCCATCCTGGCGAGAGGCGACGGGCCACGCAATAGGTGGACGGCATGTTTCTCGAACCGATCTGATATCCTTGTCTCTAACAATATCGGGCATTTCGATTTATGGCTGAGATCACCACTGCGATCGGCCAGAAGGCGACCACGCTTCGGGCGTCAAGACCGGAATAACGACCAGGATTCGGCCCTTCAAAAAAACGAACCCAAACTCCTTCGATCGGCTTTGCGCTTTTTCTCTCGCCGCTGAGACAGTCTATGGGTGTCTGGTGAAAACAGGAGATCTGGGATATCAAATCCAAGATCACTAATTTTCCTATCCTCCCAATTGCCACACAAACATTCACAGCAACAAGCATTTATATGCAAAGACCCTTCGATCCCTCGTCTCGAATTCAGACCCAATCGGGAAACGTCCCCAATTCCGTCAGACCGAGCAAGGACCATAACTTCCGCCCCCGAAATCCGAACCCAATCGCCCGATCCGGCCTCTCGCGGCATTCGAAGCCGACGGGTTCGGCTCGCGGGAAAACTCGAAGCCAACCGGTGCATTGCCGTCCGCGGCCGGTCGACATCATTCGGGCAGTCGGAGCCTCGGTATCCTGGATAAGATCGCTCCGATCCGGCCCGATTAACACAATTTCACCCCCGAGTTTTCACGGTTTTCGGCCGGATACTTCCCCTACAGCGGATCACACCCGTATGGCGCCCGGAAAAAGGGGACGGGCACCCGGCCCGAGGAGGCTTTCTCCCGTTCCTGAGCTGATCCGGGGCCGGGAGCCAGTCCCCTTTTTCCTCACCTGTACGCAATCCGAGCGTTACCCGCTGTATGGCTCGGCTTTGAGGATCGCGGTGTTTGGGTTATGAATAGGGAAGGCGGACGGGAAGTCCGTCGGACTTTGCTCGGTAATGGAGGCCGACCTCGATGAAGCAAGAACACTCCGGGGTCCGGTGGGGTCCGATCGTCGCGTTGTGGCTGGGCGTAGTCCCGGCCTGCGGCCCGAGGGTAGCGACGGAGGACCTGCCCACAGCCCGGGACACGCTCGCGGGCGTGTCGAAGCGGCTCGGTCGCTCCATGGACCCGATCGAGCTGACCGGGGCCGCGAAGCGGTCCGACCGGGTGCTCCGCCTCCTGACCCGATCCGAGCGCGACGCGCTCGGGCGGAACGCGATCCGGTTCCGGGTCGACCGGCCGACGGTCGTGTCCATCGTCTCGCCCCGACGCTCGACCCCGTTCTGGCTCGCCGATCGAGGATTCGTCGCCACCGGTGCCATCCTCCGATCGGAAGACGGCGAGTCGGCCGTCTTC
>JAJYDH010000171.1 GCA_021777685.1 Planctomycetota bacterium
GCCAAGGCGACCCCCGCCCCGTACACCCCCTCCCAGGTCGACCCGCCCCCCCAGTCCCCGCCCAAGGGGTGGCCGGCCCCCCAGGCCCCGGCCAAGGCCGCCCCCCAGTCCTGGTGAACGAGGTCCATCCACGAGGGTTCGACTCCGGTCGATCCCTCGCGGAGGCCGCCAGAATCACGCGACGCGGCCCGACGACGGGCCACGCCGCTTTTTCGCGCGCCGGGGTCATGTTCGCGACGCCCGGCCCTGGCGGCGCTCCCACGCCTCGACGTTGTCCAGCAACTGCTTCGAGGCCGCCGAGAGCGAGCCGGTCAGCGGGATCAGGCCGTGGCGGCGGGCCAGCCCCTGGTGGTTCACGATACTCCGGCCTCCGACGAACACCGGCACGTCCCGGATCTTCGACAGTTCCTGGAACCGCTTGTTGATGTTCCGGGAGAGGACGAACGACAATCCCAGCGCGTCGGGGTGCCAGGCGTCGATCGCCTTCTGGAACTCCTCGACCGGCAGGTCGACCCCCAGAGGCACCGCCCTCCACCCGGCCAGCTCCAGTGCCAGGCTCACCATCAGCACGCCCCCCTCGTGGCGGTCTCCCTGGACCGTGCCCACCAGCACCGACCGCCGGGGGCTGACATTGTCCCGCCTGGCCTGGTCGAGCAGCCGGCCCAGCCTGACGAACAGGCTGGAGGTGGCGTAATGCTCCTGGAAGACGTCGCACTCGCCGCGGAACCACCGCTCGCCGACCTCGACCAGCGCCGGCTCGATCACCCGCTCGATCAGCTCGACCGTCGACAGCTGGGCCGACAGCCGGTCGAGCAGGGCGCCGGCCGAGCCCGTCTCCCCGGCGAACAGGCGGTCGACCACCTGGCCCGCCGGCGTCCTCTCGTCGACCTTCGCCCCGACCGCCGCGCGGAGGTCCAGCGTGCCGGCCTGATAGTCGCCGATCAGCTCGCCGATCGAGCGGCCCGACTTCGCCAGCTTCGCCAGGCATCGGAGCACGCTCACCTGGTCGTGGAGGTAACGACGATGCCCCGACGGCGACCGTTCGGGGACCGGAAAACCGTAACGACGCTCCCAGACCCGCAGGGCGTGACAACTGACCCCGGTCAGCTTCGACACCGCGGCGATGGAATACTCGGCACCGTTCATCACCTGGGACATGATACTACCCTCCCGGACGCGACCGCGACGTGCGGGCGTACCCCCAGACGGACCCCGGACGGGCCAAGCCTCAGATTCGACCCGGCGGAGATATGTCGCTGAGCGAATTGCGCTGACGGGACGCGAACGACTCGATACTGAGACCTCGCACTGCGCATACTAACGACTCTCCAGCACTTGCACAAAGAATGTCCCAGAATTTCTTGATGACAGTCCGCGAGGCCCCGGCTCGGGCCATTCAAGGCCGCCCGATCGAGGAGGCGAAGGCCCGGAATCCGCAGGCGCGCCCCGCGGTCCTCCCCGGTCGGCCCGCCCGATCCTTTGATATCGATGTTGCTTGGGGTCGCGACGCCCCCTCCGGAAGCCGTCACCCGAGGAGCCTCCCGCCGATGAGCCCCGACCAGCTTCCCGAGTCCTGGCAAGCCGCCCTGGCCGACGAGTTCGCCAGGCCCTACTTCCACAAGCTCCAGGAGTTCCTCGAACAGGAGCGGGCCGAGCACAAGGTCTTCCCGCCCGAGGCCGACGTCTTCAACGCCTACCGGTACGCCCCGTTCGAGGAGGTCAAGGTCCTCCTGCTCGGCCAGGACCCCTACCACGACGACGGCCAGGCCCACGGCCTCTGCTTCTCGGTCCGCCCCGGTGTCAAGCCGCCGCCCTCGCTGATGAACATGTTCAAGGAGCTGAAGGCCGACCTCGGCTGCAAGGTCCCCAACAACGGCGACCTCGTGCCCTGGGCCGAGCAGGGGATCATGCTCCTCAACGCCGTCCTGACCGTGCGGGCCCACGAGGCGAACTCGCACAAGGGCAAGGGCTGGGAGACGTTCACCGACGCCACCATCAAGGCCCTGAACGAGCGAGAAGACCCCGTCGTCTTCGTCCTGTGGGGCGCCTACGCCCGGAAGAAGGGCCAGCTCATCGACGCGAGCAAGCACCCCGTCCTCACCGCCGCCCACCCCTCGCCGCTCTCGGCCAGGAAGTTCTTCGGCAGCCGGCCGTTCTCGGCGGTCAACCGGGAGCTGGAGAGGCTGGGGAAGGCGCCGATCGACTGGCAGTTGCCGGATCTTTGACGATCGCGGATCCGATCCGTCACGCCCCTTGACAGGGAGAGTCGAGATTCGCCTTCAGGAGGGATCTTCGCCGAGCAGTAGGCCGAAGCGACGGATCACCTCGGCCACGACCTCCTCGGGTACCACGCCGATGAACTCGGCCCGCCGCGACCGCCAATCCAGGCACTTGACGTGGTCGGCCAGCACCACGCCCGAGACCGGCAGGCCCGCCGGGAGCGACACCTCGAACGGGTAGCCCTTGGCCCGACCGGTCACGGGGCAGAACAGGGCCAGGCCCACCGGCCCATTATAAGACGCCGGTGAGAGCACCAGCGCCGGCCGGCGCCCCGCCTGTTCGTGGCCCGATTGCGGGTCGAGGCTGAGCCAGACGAGGTGACCTCGGTCGGGCAGGTCGGGAACCGCCCCGCTCACAGGAGTTCCGCCCCGACGGGCGGCCCGTCGGCCCACTCCGAATGCAGGTTCTCGGGCGTGACCCGAGCCAGCAGTTCGGCGAGCGTCGACGCCCTACCGGCCCGCACGACCAGCCGCCCCTCGGCCACTTCAAGCTCGGCCAGGTCGCCTTCGCGCAGACCAGCCTCGGCCGCGAGCGAATCGGGCACGACCACGCTCAGACCGCCGGAACATTTCTCGACCCGGGAACGCATGGATGCCTCCGATTCGTCAAGACCCCGGTCCATTTCAGCCAGGGCTGTTTCATTCTCACTTTGCCTCGGGAAAGGGGACTGGCTCCGGAGCGCAGCGAAGGTGCCCGTCCCCTTTCCCGAGGCAAAGTGGGCGATTCAAGGGGGACGGGCACCGGCCGAGTACAGCCGGAGCCAGTCCCCGTTGACCCTCCCAAAGTTGAGAATGAAACGGCCCTGCATTTCAGCGGCCCGAGGGTTGACAACCTTCAATAGTCGTCGACGAACCGCCGTAGCATCGCAAGATACTCGTCTTCGGTCGGCGCCTCAAGCAAGAGTACAAGACGATCGCGCATGGCCTCGTACATCGAAGCTCCATCGGCCTCGTTACCCGCACAAGCCGTGTGAAACATGGAGCCGTAAATGCCGCAGGTGATGGAATATGGCGCGGTCGCACCGCCTCGCTCGAGGGTGATCCGAGAACCAAGCGGATGCTCCTCGTCGCGCAAGATGATGCCGCCCTCGGAGCCCTGGCTTCCGACGGTTGATCCATCCGCGAACGGCCCCCAGGTCATGACTTCGCTCCGCCGCTCTCAATTGAACAGGAAGTGGCAGATATCCCCGTCTTTCATGATGTACGCCTTCCCCTCGACCCGGAGCTTGCCGGCGGCTCGGATCTCTTTCTCGGACTTGTAGGTTTCCAGGTCGGGCAGGGTGTAGACCTCGGCGCGGATGAAGCCCTTCTCGAAGTCGGTGTGGATCACCCCGGCGGCCTGCGGGGCGGTGGCGCCGATGGGGATGGTCCAGGCCCGGACCTCCATCTCGCCGGCCGTGAAGTACGAGCAGAGGCCGAGGACGCGGTACGCCTCGCGGGCGAGGACGGTCAGGGCGGGCTCGGCGAGGCCGGAGGACTCCAGCATCTCGGCGCGGTCGGCCTCGTCCAGCTCGGCGATCTCGGATTCGAGCTTGGCGCAGACCGGGACGACCGAGGCCCCGACCTTCGCGGCGAAGTCGCGGACCTTCCGGACCAGCGGCCCTTTGCCTTCGAGGTCGGACTCGTCGACGTTGGCGACGTAGAGCACGGGCTTGGCGGTCATCAGGCCGAAGCTGTTGATCGCCTTGGCCTCCATCTCGTCGAGCGTGAGCTTGCGGAGCGGCTGGTCCTGGCCGAGGTGGTCCAGGCACTTGCGGATCGCCTCGACGCGGAGCTTGGCCTCCTTGTCGCCCGACTTGGCCGCGCGCTCGGCCTTGCCGATGGCGTTGTCGAGCGTCTGGATGTCGGCCAGCATCAGCTCGATCTCGATCGTCTCGATGTCCGAGACCGGGTCGACCACGCCCGCGACGTGGACGACGTCGGGGTCCTCGAAGCAGCGGACGACCTGCAAGATCGCGTCGACCTCGCGGATGTGGCTGAGGAACTTGTTGCCCAGCCCTTCGCCCTCGCTGGCCCCCTTGACGATCCCGGCGATGTCCACCAGCCTCAGGGCCGCCGGGACGAGCTTCTTGGGGATGATGTACTTGCTGATCCGGGCCAGCCGGCCATCAGGCACGCTCACGATCCCTTCGTTCGGCTCGATCGTGCAGAACGGGTAGTTGGCGCTCTGGGCCTGCTTGGAGCTGGTGAGGGCGTTGAACAGGGTGCTCTTGCCCACGTTGGGCAGACCGACGATGCCGGCTTTCATGTTAACTCGAGGTAGGTCAAGTGGACTTGGAATAGCATAGAGATCAAATCACTCGGGATTCAATAATGTAATGTTGAATCTTAGAACTAAACAGAAGCCTTTCCGCCGTCCGAATCGCGGTCTCCAACTCCGCGAGAATCAATCTGATTTCCAACTTGGCGAATAATTCAAGCGATCCGTGTTCGATGTGCTGAGAAATTGCCTGCGCGAGATCCCTGGTGATTGGCAAGAGATTCTGGCAGCTCTCAAATACGTTGTAAAGCTTGTAATAATTTGGCCAACTGACATGAGTTTCGATCTGCTTTTCGATCTCTCTTGAAGTGTCAACCATGGCATCGGTGAAATTCTGGAGCTTTTCGGTATATTCTTTCGCCAGCGTCATGAGTCGCTGATTGCGAAGGTCGTCAAGGTTCGATGGATATACTTTTGCCATCATCCTTGCTCCCATTTCATAAGATCAAACATGATTTCGAAGAGACGACGCAACGAATCGACTTGTTCCCTGTGGTCATATCCTGCATTGTTCGCTTGAAGTATTTCGCCTTCTCCGTCTCGGAAATTGCTTATCACGAGCGAGGTCATTGCGGTCTCGTGCCTGCGACTGAGAGGGTCATGCTGCGCGAACATCGCGACCATCTCGCTTTGATACGGTCCATGCGAGTAGTATTGCGAAACCTGATCGCGCACCGTCCACCATAGATCTTGCTTGGCGACGACAGTCAGCACCCACAGTTTTCCTTGACATTGTTGCACATAGGGAGCCAGCTTCTGGGCCACGCTCAGTTCATCGAGACGACGATTCTCCAGGTAAGCCGACATGAACTTTTGTCTATTTCGTGGACTCGCGATTTCCAGGTAGATCCGATGGTCTCTGTAACCGATGCCAAACGTATGATAGCCGTAGGCATTCAGGAGGATGATGCCGCGATATTTTCCCGACGCGATCTCCGAGAGAAGTTCTTTCCAGGTGCTTGGCCTGCGATGCTCCTGGCCGGGAGGAACCACGATGCCGATCTTCGGGTCGTCCTTGAGGCTGAATTCCTCGACGTTCAGGCTCTCCTGGTAGTCACGAGAGGCATCGGTCAAAACCCGGTCGAAATCACCGGACAGAATCCTCGCAATGGTCGTCTTCCCGACTCCACCCGGCCCTATGATCAAGATCCCAGGCCGAACGTGAGTATCCGCTTCGTCTGTATCCGAACTCGCCCCCTTTGACCTTCGACTTCCAAACCATTCCTTCACTCTGGAAATTCTTTTCCACACCTCCTCGGGATTATTCCAGGCCCATTTGAGGGCGTCTCCCCCCATCTTGAGGATTGGATCGCCCTCGCTCATGCTTCGACTTCCTGAGCCGCCGGATGCCGTCGGACAACTGATTTCATCCTAGCACCCCAAGGAGAGATTGAGTAGAGGGCCCCAAGCCGTCCTCCCCGTCTCGAAGTGCTATCTGTGTGCGAAGACAGCCGCCGTTTGACGCAAACCAGGACTGCGGAGCCCCTTTTCACGCCTTGATCCGGATCTCATGCCTCGACAGGGTCTCGAACCCGTCGGCGGTGATCCGGTAATTCCGCTCGATCCGGATTCCGCCGACGCCCTCGATGTAGAGGCCCGGTTCCAGGGTGACGACGTCGTTCTCGACCAGGACCTCCTCGCTGCCGGGGACGAAGTAGGGGGGCTCGGGGTGGCCGAGGCCGATCCCGTGGCCGGTGTGGTGCGGGAAGTGGTCGAGCAGGCCGAGCGACCCGAAATGGGCTCGGACGGCGGCGTCGACGTCGCGGGCCACGGCCCCGGCCTTGAGCCGTGCCTCGGCCACCTTCATGGCCCCGACGCACGCCTCGAACATCTCGACCTGCCTCGGCGTCGGCTCGCCGCCGACGGCGAAGGTGTTGGTGAAGTCCCCCCGGTAGCCGTCGACGACCACGGAGAAGTCGAGCAGGAGCAGGTCGCCCGGCTCGATCACGCGCGAGGTCGGCGGGCCCCCCTTGTCGGTCGCGGTCCGGGGGCCGGAGGCGAAGTCGCCGTAGACGATCGCCCGCTCGCCCAGTTCCTTCATCGCGGCGTTCTGGACGACGAGGTAGGCATCCAGCTCGGTCATCCCGGGCTTCATCGACTTCAGGGCCGCCGCGTGCGCGGCCTCGCCGGCCCGCATGGCCCGGTTGAGAGTCGCGATCTCGTCGGCGTCCTTCGACCGCCGCAAGGGGCGGATGACCGGGGAGATGTCGATGAACTCCGCCCCCGGCCGGGCGGCGCGGAGCCCTTCGACCACGCCATCCGGGACGGCCGCCATCTCGACGCCGATCCGATCGCCCGGGATCGAGGCGAGGGCCTCCAGGGTCGACCGGACGAGTTGAAGCCGTCGGGGCTCGGTCGGGCCCGAGCAATCGTACCAGATCGGGGCGACGACCTGGTCGACGTGGGCTTTCTCGGTGAACGGTTCGAGCACGTTATCGGCCACGAGAGTGGCCCGCCTCGGCTCCAGGACGAGCAGCGCCGAGGACTCGACGTTCTGGAACTGGAACGGCGAGGGGACGTAGTTGGCGAAGTAGACGAGGTGCGACGGGTCGCCCACGATCAGGAGGTCGCAGGGGCTCGGGAGGGCCTGGAAGAGTCGGCCTCGGCGCGAGGCGCATCCCTGGGCGGTCAGCATCGGATGTCGGTCCTTGTTCTGTCTCCCCTCTCCCCCCGGGAGAGGGGCCGGGGGTGAGGGGCGTCGCTGGCCTCTCGGGGTCGAGATGGGGACCACTTCGATACCAGGTTACAGGCGATGCGGCGTCCCTCACCCCAGGCCCCTCTCCCGGAGGGAGAGGGGAGGAAGTCGGAGGCCGCACGACATCCATCTCATCTCTGGACCCGGGCCGTCCCGCCCTTGGCGAGGGCCTCGACCTCGGGGAGCCTGGCCATCGTCGTATCGCCGGGGAAGGTGGTCAGCAGGGCTCCGTGGGCCCAGCCGAGCTTGAGGGCCTCCTCGGGGGACTTGCCGGCGAGCAGCCCGTAGATCAGGCCGGCGGCGAAGCCGTCGCCGCCGCCGATCCGGTCGATCACGTCGAGTTCGAGCGTGGGGCTGACGTAGTTCTGCCCGTCGAGGTGGAGGACCGCCGCCCAGCTATGCCGGTTGGTCGAGTGGACCTCGCGGAGGGTCGTCGCGACGAGCTTGACGTTCGGGTGGTTCTTGCGGACCTGCTCGATCATCTTGAAGAAGCTCTCGGGGTCGAGCTTCGACTTGCTGTGGACGTCCTGGCCTTCGAGCCCCAGGCCCATCTGCAAGTCTTCCTCGTTGCCGACGAGGGCGTCGACGTGCTCGACGATCTTCCGGATGGTCTCGACGCCCTTCTTGGCCCCGCCGACCGAGGCCCAGAGCTTGGCCCGGTAGTTGAGGTCGAACGAGGTGACGGCGCCGGCCGCCTTGGCGGCCTTCATCCCCTCGATGATGACCTCGGCGGTGGTCTCCGAGAGGGCGGCGAAGATCCCGCCGGAGTGGAACCACTTCACCCCTTTGGAGAAGATCGAGGCCCAGTCGAAGTCGCCGGGCTTGAGCAGGGCGCCGGCCTCGTTCGAGCGGTTGTAGAAGACGACCGGCGGGCGGACGCCCTGGCCCCGGTCGCTGTAGACGGTGGCGATGTTCGGGCCGCGGACGCCGTCGTGCTCGAACCACTTGTAGAAGGGCGCCACGCCCATCTCGCGGACCCGGGCCTGGACCAGCTCGCCGATCCCGTAGTTGACCATCGCGGTGGCGATGCCGGTCTTCAGGCCGAAGCAGTCGGCCAGGTTGGCGGCGACGTTGTACTCGCCGCCCGAGACGTGGATCTCCAGCGTCTTCGCCTTGCGGAACGGGATCACGCCGGGGTCGAGCCGGTTGACCAGGGCCCCCAGGGCCAGGAAGTCGAGCTCGCTCGGCCCTTTGCGCACGTCTAGACCGCTCATCGAGGGGAAGCTCCCAATCGTCGCTCTGGAGGAGGGCTGGTCCGGGCAAGGTAGGCCCTGAGACCATCGAAATCAACGCGAAATACCGCGAGGGTGGATCGTCTTGCCCCCTCTCCCCTTGCGGGAGAGGGTTGGGGAGAGGGGTCGATGACCATGGACGAAGCCCGGAACCCCTCACCCCGGCCCTCTCCCGCGAGGGGAGAGGGAGTCGGAAGTCTCACCTGGCCGATCGTTCGTGACTTGCCCGAGGTCATGGGGCAAACGCTGTGCTTCGATCAGCCGGCGATGTTGACGTAAACCTTCAGCGATTCCTTGTCTTCGAGCAGCGGCATGATGTCCTGGTAGCGGTCCAGCCCGGCCACCCGGTTGGTCAGGATCCGCCCGGTGACGCCGGGGTAGGTGTGCTCGCCGACCGAGAGCGCCTGGATGCCCATCTCGAAGTGCCGGCGGTTGCCGTTCACGCTGGAGACCAGGAGCTTGTTGCCGAGGACCCATTCGAGGTTGATCTTCGCCGCGTCGAGCGTGACATCGTACTGGCCGCCGGTGATGCTCGTCCAGACCAGGGCCCCGTTGTGGGCCAGGACTTCCATCGCGCGGAAGCAGACCTCGGCGTTGCCGGTCGCCTCGAAGATCAGGTCGGGCTTGCCCACCTGCTTGACCAGGTCGGCCATCGACGTCTGCTTGGTGCCGACGTAGGTGGCGCCGTAGGCCTCGGCGATCTTCGACTTGAGGTGCGGGCCGGGGCGGGTGGCCAGGGTGAAGACCTCCAGCCCGCGGAGCTTGAGCATCATCGTGGCCAGCAGGCCGATCTGCCCGGCGCCGAGGACGAACGCCCGCTTCGGCTCCCAGACTTGCAACCGCTGCTGCGCCAGGTACGCCTGATCGATCGCCTTGGCGCAGACGCTCGCCGGCTCGGCCAGGACACCCAAATGGCGCAACTCCCGGGGGACCTTGACCATGTACTCGGCGTCGTCGACGAAGTACTCGGTCATGAAGCCGTGGCAGAGGTTGATCCCGCGCTCGTAATACGTCTCCTCGCTGGTGACGTCGTTCCGGCCGATCAGGTCGAACAGCGAGCCGCCGGGCCGCCGGACGGTGCAGGAGACGAAGTCGCCGGGGACGAGTTCCGTCACCCGGTCGCCGACCTCGACGACCTGGCCGAAGCTCTCGTGGCCGATGACCAGGAAGTCGCCCCCCGGCGGCGCGTTGCCGTAGAGGGCCTCGTTGATCTCGCGGTCGGTCGCGTCCACCCCGACCTGGAGCGCCCGGACCCGGACCGCCCGACCCTCGGGGATCGTGCAGACGTGCGGGTGAGGCTGGTCCGTCAGCCTCGGCTCGGGGATCTCGCGGAGGTGGACGCTGTTCGGCTTTCCGGGCAGGACGGCTACGGCTTTCATCCGGGACTCGACTCGTCAAAAGGGGTAGGTTCGGGGGAAACCGAGCGTGCCCCCCGCCTCAAGGAGCCGTCGATTCCGGGCATTGTACCCGGACCATCCACCGCTTGCCATGCGTCGGCGACCGGCCGCCCGTCAGGGGGCCTCGGGCAGCGTGTATTCGAACTCGTAGGAATGCTCGCCGTCGGCGATGGCGATCGTCATCCGGCCGGCGAGCCCCGCCAGTTGCCCGGAGCCCGAATCCGGCACGACGGCGATGACCAGGTGAGGCTCGCCCCGGGTCATGGTCCCGTTGTGCTGGAGCACGAAGCTCCCGGAGAGGCCGCCCAGAGTCCCCGTCACCCGCTCGATCGCGACGTAGCCCGCCGACCCCTTGACCCCGCCGGCGGCGCTCAGCATCTCCCCCTTGCCGGTCGCCTCCAGGTCGCCGAGGAACCGCTTCTCGATCGACATCCTCGCCAGGGTCGAGCCCTCCGCCGGGTCCGCCGAGCCCTGGGGGGTCAACTTCACCTCGAACGTCCCGACAGCCCGCTTCGCCATGCTCGGCTCCTTATTCGAAGAACCGCCCAACCCGGACGCGGAACCCTTCAAGGGGCCCGGGGTAGGCCAGCTCGTCCTCCGAGGCCAGCGTCCTCGGCGCCTCGTCGGCCCCGAAGACGTGGGCCACCTGCGGCTCGGGGTCGAGCACGACCACCACCAGGACGCCCGCCTTGAGGTATTCCGTCACCTTCTCCAGGACGTCTTTCCACCGGTCGCTCGCCGAACGGACCTCGATCACGAGTTCGGGGATCTCCGGGCCGTACCCCTTCGCCAAGGGCCCCCTGGGGAGCCGGGCATAGCTGTAATAGGCGATGTCGGCACCCCGGACGGTATCGGGATCGCGCTCGGTGATCACGGCCGAGTCGTTGCTCATCACCCGGCCGAGGCCGTGCTCGTCGACGAATTGGCGGAGGAGGTAGCCCGCCTGAAGGCAGATGTAGCCATGTCTCCGGTCGGGAGGCGGCATCTCCACAATCCTCCCCTGGACAAGTTCCTCGGGATACCCGGGATCGGGCCTCTGGCCGAATTCCTCGGCGGTCATGAGGGCCTCGGCGGTCGCCATCGGATCGTCCCTCCTCGTCTCGGTCGCGGCGAGTCGTCGGCCGGATTATCGCCGATCGCTCGATCGGGCTCCACTCCCTCACCCCCCGAACGCAACCCGCTGCAACTCCCGGCGCATCGGCGTCCCGTCGTTGTTGGCCAGGCCGACCCTCTGGATCAGGAGGATCGCGAACCGGCCTTTTTTGGGGTCGATCCAGGACTGGGTGCCGAAGGCCCCTCCGTGGCCGAAGCTGCCGGGCGAGAGCGACTCGGTCACGCCGCCCGGGGCCTTGACGTACCCCCAGCCGAGGCCGAAGCCCATCCCGTCGACGAACCCGCATTTCAGGTCGCCGGTCTGGAGGCTGGTCATCTCGGCGACGGCCTTCTCGGAGAGGATTCGGCGGCCTTCGAGGGCGCCCCGGCCGAGCATCATCCGGTCGAGCCGGGCGAGGTCGGGGCCCGTGGAGTAGAGGCCGCCGGCCGGGCTTGGGGGCCGCTCGCCGGCCTTCGGGGCGACCTTCGACGAGGCGACCGCCTGCAACGCG
>JAJYDH010000172.1 GCA_021777685.1 Planctomycetota bacterium
TCTGCCCGGGGGGGACTGGCCGGAATCCCTCTGATCTTCCAGGGCCCGGTGCTCTGGGGGTTGGAGGGGCGATGGTTCCCCCGGGCGATGCGGATCTTCCCGCCGGCCCGGGGTTTACTGCGATCCGCCTTCGCCCTCCCGGCGTTCCGACGGAGGTTCGCCCGACGGCAATTCGTCCAGGGCCACGACGCCTCGGCCCTTGGGCCGTTCTTCGAGGGATACCGCCAGTGTTCGGCGTTCGGCGACCTCTTCGACTGGCTCACGCCCGGCCTGCTGAGGTCGATGGAGCGGGCATTCGAGCATGATCGCGCGGCACTCGGCGGGATCACGGCGTGGGTCGGCGGGCGAGACCGGGTCGTGGGGATCGATGAGGTCCGGACGACCGGAAGAACCCTGGGAGTGGGCTGGCCGGTGGTCGAATTCGAGGGCTGGGGGCATTACCCGATGATCGACGTCCCGGAGGAATGGGCCGATGCCCTCTGTCGAGCCCTGGCTCCCGCTTGACCGGTTCGACGACCCGGGCATCCCCAAGCTGTTCCACCTGAAGCGGGCGGCGAGGGCCGGGTTCGAGGTGCCCGAGACCCGCTGGGCGCCGGCCGAGGCGCTGCGGGCCCGCCCGCCGCTCCGGCTCCCGGAGGGCCTGCCCGACGCCCCCTGCATCGTCCGGTCGGGCTCGCCGACGGAGGACTCGCCGACGACCTCGAACGCCGGCCAGTTCTTCAGCGAGGTGGTCGACGACCCCGGCGACTTCCCGTCGGCGGTGGCGAGGGTGGTCGCGTCGCTCCCCCGGGTCGGCGACCGGCCGGCGGGGGTGGTCTTCGTCCAGCCCTTGATCCAGGCGGAGACCGCCGGGGTGACGTTCTTCGACGGGTTCTATTACGAGGAGTCGTTCGCCGCCGGCTCGAACGCCGCGCTGACCTCGGGCCGCGACCGGGGGCACGTCCGCCGGGGGCATGTCCGGCGGGGGGAGGCGCACGACGCCTGGCTCGTCCGGCTCCACAAGCTCCTCGGCGGGCCGGTCGACGTCGAGTGGGCCATCCCCTGGGCCTGGGGGAACCCCGAGCCGGTCCTGCTCCAGGCCCGCCCGGCGCTCTTCCCGATCCGGCGGTCCGAGACCCTCAGCCTGGCCAACCACAAGGAGATCCTCGGCGACCCGCCGAGCCCGTGGATGGTCGGCCTGCTGGTCGAGGTCGCCCGGCCGGTGATGGGATTCTTCGAGCGGGTCGACCCCGAGGTCGCGACCTGGGAGGAGCCCTACGCCGTCGAGCTGGGCGAGCGGGCCTGGATGAACTTCTCGGCGTTCTTCCGGCTGATGGACCACTGGGGCCTGCCCCGGTCGATGGTCACGAGGGGGGTGGGCGGCGAAGTGGCCGGGCCGCTCGACGACAAGCTCGACCTCGGCCGGGTCGCCCGCAAGCTCCCCACCCTGATCCGCAAGGCGGCCGGCGACTACGCGGCGATGTTCGCGATCCGCGAGGGGCTCCGGCGGCTCGACGCCGACCTCGCCTCGGCCCGGACGCTGCCCGACCTCTGGGACGTCAACGCCGGGGCGCTGGCGTTCTCGATCCGGACCAATTTCGCGATCATGTCGGTCCTCTCCCTGGCCGTCCGGCTCCGGACGGCGCTCGGCCTGAAGGACGCCGGGCGGGTCGTCACCCGCGAGATGATGGCCGAGTACGCCGGGCTGGCCGGCCGCCCCGACCCGGCCGATCGGCTGGCGGGGCTCGACGCCTGGCTCGCGAGGTACGGCCATCGAGGGCCGCTGGAGAGCGACCCGGCCCGTCCTCGGTTCGACGAGCTGCGCGAGACCCTCCGGGCGGCCCTGGAACGGGGCCCGACGCCCGCCCTTGGGCCGGAACCCCGACGCCCCTGGAGGATCTTCGCCCCCGTCCGCCGGTTCTTCTACGTCTATGACGAGATCCGCGAGCGGTTCCGCGACCGCCTGATGCGGTGGTGGCAAAGGCTCCGGGCCCGCATCCTGGAGGAGGCCCGCCTGGCCGTCGAGCGGGGGCACCTCGAAGCGGCCGAGGACGTTTTCTTCCTCCGGGGCGACGACCTCGCGGCCGACCCGGCCACCTGGCGAGGCCGGGTCGTCGAGCGTCGGAGGCGCCGGGAGCGGGCGAAGGACCTGGAACTGCCGAACACCGCGACTCGCGACGAGATCGAGGCCGCGATCGCCGCCGGGCGGCCCGACGACAGCCCGTCGACCGGCCGATTCCGGGGGATCGGCCTGGGCTCTCGGGTCGTCTCGGGCACGGCCGTCCGCGCCGCCGACCTGAAGGGGCTGCTCGAAGGGCCCGACCTGCCCGAGTCGCCGGTCCTGGTCGCCTCGACCCTCGAACCCTCCTGGGCGGTCGTCTTCCCCCGGTTCGCCGCCGTGGTCGTGGACCTCGGCGGCGAGCTGAGCCACGCCTCGATCCTCCTCCGGGAGGCGAGGATTCCCGCCGTCGTCAACGCCCGGGGGGCGTTCCGGGCGATCGTCGAGGGCGACCGCCTCGTCGTCGACCCGATCGAGGGCGAGGTCCGGGTCGGGCCGGCGACGTCGGAAGGTCGAAACGGCGATTGACTCCGGCAAGCCGCCGGGGATACTGGAACGCGGGCCGGCCCCCGATCGCCGGACGCCTCGCGGTTCCGTCTTCGGGACCCGTGCGAGAGACACGATCCGGGGCACGGGCTGATCGATCGGGGATTCTCCGGTTCGTCCAGCGATCATCGACCATGCCGGGGCCGGAGAGGAAGGACGCGACCGTGGACGAGGATGACAAGCCGCTCAAGATCCGCGAGGCCGCCGACCGGCTGGGGCTGGACTATGCGACCGTCCGGGGCGCGATCGAGGCCGGCGAGTTGAAGGCCATCCCCTTCGAAAGCTCGTTCCGGATCAGGCCCGCCGACCTGGCCGAGTATCGCGATCGGGGCAGGCCCCGGCCCCCGAGGGCGAAACGCCCGCCGATCGCGTCCGAACCCGCGCCGGAGACCCCCGAGCAGGAGGCCGCGCGGCTGTTCGCCGAGCAGGCCCGGCGGTGGTCCCGGGGATCGGGCGGCGGCAAGGCGGGCGGTCGGTAAGGCCGCTCGGCTTGGGCACACGAATTGCGATGACATATCCATCAACTCCACGTCTCTCCGACGTGGCGAGGCATCCCACCATTTTCGATGGAGATTGTCATGGCCGAATCGTTCAAGGACAAGGTGGAAGAGGCGGGCCACAAGATCGCCGAGACGGCCACGAAGGTCGGACACACGGTCGGCGAGAAGGTGGAAGAGGCGGCCGACTGGACGAAGGAAAAGGCCCACCAGGCCGGCCACAGGATCGAAGAACTCTCCCAGAAGGCCGAACACAAGGCCAAGGAGACCTTCGGCGAGACCGGCCCGGCGGGGACCACGGCCGACATCCGCGAGCACATGGACGTCATCGGCTCGTGCGGCAACAAGCTCGGCCGGGTTGACCACGTCCAGGGCGGCCACATCAAGCTCACCAAGGCCGACAGCCCCGACGGGATGCACCACGTCATCCCGATGAGCTGGGTGGCCCGGGTCGACGAGCACGTCCACCTGAGCAAGAACTGCGGCGAGGCCAAACGCGAGTGGCAGCCGGCCTGACGCGGCGGTTTCGATCGCGGAAAGTCCAGGCCGCCCGGGGACATCCCCGGGCGGCCGGTTGTTTGTCGGCGTCCTGGAATCCCGGATGAGCCTGGGTCAATAATCGAACAGGTCCGCCCTGGTCGGCTTCGCCTCGGGCCAGTGGGCCTCTCGGTAGTTCTGGAACAGCCAGGCGCCGACGGGCGGCAGGACGATCAGGAGCATCGCCCAGATCAGCTTGTCGTTGTGGCCGGGGAAGGCGTCGTCGCCCAGCCTCATCAGGTAGGCGAACTCGCGGGCCCAGGCGCGGGCGAACATCACCAGGGCCGCCAGCAGGGCGAGCGTCAGGAGCAGCGGCAGCATCGGCAGGACCAGCATCGCGACCACCACCACCAGCGCGATCTGCCAGCCCTCGGCCCGCCGGAACCAGTCGCCGACCCATCGGACCATGTCGCCGACCTGTCGGGAAATCTCGGCCATGATCGAGGACTCCGATTCCGAGGATGAGATCAGACCAGGTACCGATAGGCCACCACGCCCGCGACGCCCAGGCCGGCGGCGGCGACCAGGCGGAGGCGGTTCGTGTAATAGCCCCGGGTCGCCTCGTCGGCCTTGATGTAGGTGGAGAGCACCGCCAGCGCGGCCAGGGCCAGCGCCAGGCCGCCGCCGAGCCGCTGCATCCGGCGGGTGGCGAGGTCCTGGCGGTACATCTGGACGATCTCGGCCCGGCGCTCGGGCGAGAAGTCGAGCTTCTGCCCGGCCCGGTAGAGGGTGTAGAGGTCATCCAGCCCCGGCACTCCCGGGGTCGAGGGGGATTTGGCCTCGGGGGTGGCCTCGGCGCCGAGCGTCTTGAGGCTCCGCGTCACCTCCTGGATATAAGCCCCCTGGGCCATCGCGTCGATGACGCGGGGCGGGACCTTCCAGGAGGTCGGGACGTCGGCGGCGATCCAGTCGGCGACCTCGCGATCCAGGGTCCTCCGGAGGTCCTGGCGGGCCCGGTCCTCGGACGCGGAGATCCGGCCGACCAGCACTCGGGAGCCGAAGGCGTCGGGCGTGGCCTTCTCTTCCTCCTCGATCTCCGACTTCGGGAACCACGAGGGCATCGGCCGGGGCGTCTTCGGCGAGGGGGGCGTCGAGGCCCGCTTCGACCGGCCGGGGCCGCCCTTCTTCCAGGGGACGACGCGGATCGACGGGTCGGCCTCGGCCGGGGGCGGGACGTCCCTGACGACGAGCCGCGTCGCGCGGGCCCACTTCGGCGAAGGCCGGGGCCCGGGGCCGGCCTGGCGGGCCTCGGACAGCAGCCATGAGGCCCCGACGGCCAGGAGAGTCACGAGGACGAGCTTTTTCATCGCGGTCCGATCCTTAGGAGCGTCGATTCAATAACATCCCGTAATCACGGCGAACTCTTTGGAGTGCGGGAGCTTGCTCCCGCTTTCATGGAGGGAGCTTGCTCCCGGATCTGTCGGACGTCCGCGGCCGGGAGCAAGCTCCCGGGGACAAAGCGGGAGCAAGCTCCCGCACTCCAAAACAGGAAGTTATTGAATGGGTGATCCTTAACGCGATCGTCCCGCAGGCAATAGCTCTTCGTGATGCTCGACACCCTGGTCTTCCTCGTCTTGTGCGCGGAGACGAGATAGGAGCGCTCAAGGTTCAGGTCGACCCCGATCACGAACGTCGGGGCGGGCATCCGGACGAGGCGGTTGAAGCGGTCGATCGGCAGGTCCACCGGCAGCCTCGGGTCATCCTCGACGGCCTCGCTCGTCGCCTTGACCTGGACGAAGAAGAACCCCAGCGAGACGTCCCCACGCCCCAGGGTGTCGACGAGGAAGTCGACCGTCGGATATTTCTCCCCGAGTTGGGCGGCCCGGAAGAGCGGCCTCCTGTACCGGCCCATCACCGGCCGCGAGAGGTCACCGGCCGCGACCAGCTCGCCATGCCGTCCGATCTGGTCGCCCGTCAGTTCGATCATGCCGCTCGCCCACCACCCTTCTCCGAACAGGCTTCCCGACCGTCACCGCCCCTTCGGCCTGGCGGCGGCGGGCCAGGAGACCCTGGCGTAGTAGAGCTGCTGGCGGTCGCCCCGGAAGCGGAGGTCTTCGAGCATCGGGGCGAATTCGAGGGGGACCATCGCCTTGACGACGGCCTTCTCGTTGACGCGGACCTCGACCTTCCGCTTGAAGTCGATCAGCCTGGGGCTGAGCCAGACGTCCAGGCGGTTGATGCCGGAGACGGTCAGGTTGATCAGGTTGCCCTGGGTGCTGGAGCGCATCTTGATGGTGGCGGGGCGGAGGTTCTTGCCGAGGACGTCGGCGGCCTCGGGCGAGGTGGTCCGGCCCGGGGCGATCTCGCGGACGACGACGCCGAAGAAGCGGTCGTCCCCCTCGCGGGCGACGGCGGCCTCGAACGACTTCGGGTAGGGGTCGCGGCGGCGGCGGTCCATCCAGTCGAAGAAGGTGGGGACCTCCTCGGGCAGCTCCTCCAGGCCGCGCTTGATGTAATCGACGTAGGTGACGTCCTGGACGTCCTGGATCATCGGCTTGACGTACTGGTCGAAGACGACCTCGCGGGCGGCGGGGGCCTGCTCGCCGAGGGCGATGTACATGGGGACCTTGTCGGACTGGGGCTTGTACTTGTAGGCGTACTTGGCGGGGAAGCCGGAGATCGAGACGACTCCGGCGAAGAGGTCGGGGTGGGCCAGGCCGAAGTCCCAGGCCATGTTGGCCCCTTCGAGCTGGCCGGCGAGGTACACGCGGTCGGAGTCGATCGCGTACCGCTTGCGGGCGTCGCGGAGCGACAGCTCGACGGCGGCGTGCTCGTCGGTCGAGTAGTGGTACGCCTGCCCTTTGCCGGGGAGGTTGTACTCGGGGGCGATGACGATGTAGCCCCGGCGCGCGGCCTCGGCGGCCAGCCATTCGGTCGCGGCCTTCGGCCCGTGGCCGTCGTGGAGGGCGACGACGGCGGGATAGTCCCGCGAGGGGTGGTACTCCGGCGGCAGGAGCGCGGCGTATTCGGTGGGGACCGGGTTCTCGTCCTCGACGACCCGGTGGATCGTGGCGAATCCGGGCTTCTCGTGCGAGGGGTCGGGGTCTCGGAGCGGCGGGTCCATCCGGACGACGATCCGGGCGACCTTCTCCAGTTCCAGCCCCTCCACCTTCTGGAGGTCGTCCAGGAGCGAGGCGCGGGCGGCCTCGTCCTTCGAGGCCAGGTAGTCGCGGAGGATCGACCGGGCTCGCCAGAGTTCGCCGGCCAGGTGCGGGGAGTCGACCGCCGCGTCGGGGCCGACGACCCACCCCGACATCGCCAGGGCGAACCGGGCCTCGGGCGACGCGGAGGCGTCGGCCTTCGCCAGCGCGTCGAGCCGGGGCCGGGCGGCGTCGGGGGCCTTGGCGAGCACTTCGAGGACCTCGGCCAGCCGTCCCTTCCACGCCTTCTGGTCGGCCTCGGACAGCCTGTCGGACAGGTCGCGGAGCGAGTCGCCGAGCAGCCGGTCGACGACGGCCTGGTC
Source organism: Planctomycetota bacterium (assembly GCA_021777685.1). Classification (GTDB taxonomy): domain Bacteria; phylum Planctomycetota; class Planctomycetia; order Isosphaerales; family Isosphaeraceae; genus Tundrisphaera. The sequence goes on from JAJYDH010000172.1 coordinate 7,082, forward strand.
GTCGTCCTTGCGGAGCTGGGCCCGGACGTCGTCGAGGATGACCCGGGGCAGCCCCTCCGCCGGGATCGAGCGGAGCCGGGCGCGGACCTCGGACGGCTGGAGCGACTTCCGGCGGACGGCGACCTCGTTCAGGGCCTCGAACGCCTCCGACTCCCGGACCAGCCGCCGGGTGTCCTCCATCGACTCCTTGAGGTTCTTGTCGTCGGGGAAGTCCTTGAGGACGCCGTCGATGGCCGCCAGCGCCTCGGCGTACCAGCGGGCCTGGATCAGCCAGCGGACGATCTTGAGCCGCTCGTCCAGGATCGTCCGGTCGACCCGGGCGAGCATCCCGAGGATGACCTCGCGGGGGATCTGGCTGGTGGCGATCTGCCCCTGCCAGAAGCCGTCGATCCCGCGAAACTCGACCATGTACGGCCGCATGACGTGGATCGCCTGCTGCATCGTCACCGTCTTCTGGCGGTTGTTGACGTAGCTGAACATCCGCCGCCCCTTGGAGTCCCAGGGGGTCGCCCGGATGTTGACGGCGGCCGGCGGCATGACGCCGGCGTGGACCTCCAGCGGCTGGTAGATCTTGAACCCTTCCATCTGCGAGAACCCGGGGTCGGATTCAATCTTGCCGATCTTCGAGTTGTAGAAGATCGTCCGCTTGAGGTTGTCGCTGACGAAGACCAGGGTGTTGTCCTTGTCGACGGCCCCGTGGTAGACGGTGCCGTCCTTGAGGAGCACCGAGTCGCCCCGGGCGACGAGGGCCGGGCCGAGGGCGGCGAGGATCGCCGAGGTCGCGACGAGGGCGGCCGGGATGGGCCGGGAACGGGCTGCGCGGTCCATTCGGGGAGTCCTTGCGCCGGGATCAGGTCCGTCGATCGCCGAGTCCGCCGATCCGGGGGAGGCGCCCCGGTCGCACAACCTCCATTGTGACACCCCCTCCGGCCCGGTCAAGCGAGGCCGGGGCTTCGCGGCCCCTGGCCGGTCGGCGGCGGTTCGCTTACGCTGGTGGGGCGGCCGGTCGGTCGGCCGAGGGGGCCTGGAGGGGAGACGTTCGGGATGGCCGAGTTGTTCAAATTCCGCTGCTACGGGTGCGAGAAGCTGATCGGGGCCCCCCCCTCGAAGTTCGGCAAGGTCGTGAACTGCCCGCGCTGCGGGGTCGAGCTGATCGTCCCCTCGCCCGGGGCCGAGGGGGAGGCGACCGACGAGCCGGCGGCCGACGCCGACCCCGACGCCTTCCGCCCCGAGGCCCTGGGGCTGGACCTCCAGCCCGGGCGGATCGCCCGGCCCGACGCACCCTCGGCGAAGCCCCCGGGGCCGGGCGAGCCGGACCCGGTCGCCTTCCTGGAGCTGGTCGCCACGGCCCCGGAGGCCGTCGAGGCACCCGTCTCGGACGAACCCGCCGCCGACGGGAACGAACCCACCGAAACGGCCGTTTTGCCGGAGCCCGGCGAGGAGCCGCTGGTCCCCAGGAGGCGCGGCGGGCGGCGGATTCGCTCGAACGAAGCCAGCTCACGCGCCCGAGACGTCGTTTTGCCCCGGACGGCGGCCGTCGCCTGGGCCCTGTCCGGGCTCCTCGGCCTGGCGTTCGCCTTCGCGGCGGGCCTGCTGATCGGCCATTTCCTCTGGAGGTAGCCGATCGGCGGGGAAATCGGAGGTTCGGCTCGCACCGCGATCGGCGACCTTTCTTCCTCACGTCTCCCACAGGGGGAGAGGGAGTCAGAATCCGCTCCGGACGAAAATCGAAAAAGTGTCGGTCGGTCAGTCCTTGCGGGGGAGGGTTGGGGCGGGGGGTAGCATCGCACCACGAGGCAGCTCTGAATGACCCTGGCGTTTTCCGGAGACTCCTCGCCGAGATCTGCTCCGTTCGATATGATGGGTTGAAACCCTACCCGCGAGGTGCGGTCGGACCGAGGCCCTCGCCCCGCCCTGGACGCCTCAGGCTCTCCCCATGCGAATGGCCCCCGCCTGTCTGATCGGACTGGGCTTGCTGCCCGGCGTGGCGCTCGCCGCCGGTCCGGTGGACTACGCCCGCGACGTCAAGCCGCTTTTGGCGAAACATTGCGTCTCGTGCCACGGCGACGAACGGCCCCGGGCCGGGCTCCGGCTCGACACCGCCGCGCTGGCGGTCAAGGGGGGCAAGGCCGGGCCGTCGGTCGTCCCCGGCCGGGCCGACGAGAGCCCGCTCTACCTGGCCGTCGTCGGCGAGGGCGAGGGGTCGCGGATGCCCTACAAACGCCCCCCCCTGCCCCCCGAACAGGCCCGGGTCCTCCGCGACTGGATCGACTCGGGCGCGAAGGCCCCCGCCGACGAGGTCCCCTCGACGCCCCCGGTGCACTGGGCGTTCGTCCCGCCCCGGAGGCCCGAGCCGCCCGAGGTCAAGGACGCCGGCCGGGCCCGGAACCCGATCGACCGGCTCATCCTCGCCCCGCTGGAGCGCGACGGGATCGCCCCGTCGCCCGAGGCCGACCGCGTGACGCTTCTTCGCCGGGTCTCGCTCGACCTGATCGGCCTGCCGCCGACCGTCGCGGAGGTCGACGCCTTCCTGCTCGACGACCGGCCCGACGCTTACGAGCGGGCGGTCGACCGCCTGCTCGCCTCGCCCCACTTCGGCGAGCGCTGGGCTCGGCCCTGGCTCGACCTCGCCCGCTACGCCGACTCGAACGGCTACAGCATCGACGGCCCCCGGTCGATCTGGAAATATCGCGACTGGGTCATCGACGCTTTGAATCAAGACATGCCGTTCGACGAGTTCGCCGTCGAGCAGCTCGCCGGCGACCTCCTGCCCGACGCGACGCTCGACCAGAAGGTCGCCACCGGGTTCCACCGGAACACGCCGATCAACCAGGAAGGGGGGATCGACCCCGAGCAGTTCCGGGTCGAGTCGATCATCGACCGCGTGAACACCACGGGCACCGCGTTCCTCGGCCTGACCGTCGGCTGCTGCCAGTGCCACGACCACAAGTATGACCCGATCTCCCAGCGCGAGTATTTCCGGCTCTTCGCCTTCTTCAACAACGTCGACGAGCCGGACCTGACCCTCGCCTCGCCCGAGGAGATCGCCCGCCAGGAGAAGGTCGAGGCCGAGATCCGCGACCATCTCGACGGGGTCCGCAAGAAGGACGTCAAGCTCGTCGAGGCGCAACGGGCCTGGGAGGACGGCCTGGACATGGCCGCCCGTCAGAAGCAGTCGGAGGCGTTCCGGGACGTCATGAGCACCCTGTTCGACGAGCGGGACGAGTCGCAGAAGCGGATCGCCTTCGAAGCCTTCGTCGACCAGGCCCCGGCGGCCAGATCGGTCCGCCAGGCCGTCGCGAAGATCCGGAAGGCCGCGCCGAAGGCCGTCACCACGATGGTCGTCCGCGAGCGGGCGAGGCCCCGCGAGACGAGGATCTTCATCAAGGGCGACTTCACCCGCCCCGGCGATCTCGTCGGGCCGGGCGTGCCGAAGGCCCTGCCGCCGCTGGGCTCGACCTCGGGGACGCCTAACCGGCTCGACCTGGCCCGATGGATCGCCTCACGCGAGAACCCCTTGACGGCGAGGGTCGCGGTCAACCGGATCTGGCAGGAGTATTTCGGACGGGGGCTGGTCGAGACCGAGAACGACCTCGGCACCCAGGGGAGCCCGCCGAGCCACCCCGAGTTGCTCGACTGGCTCGCCCGCGAGTTCGCCGACGGAGGCTGGAAGGTCAAGGCCATGCACCGGCTGATCGTCACGTCGGCGACCTACCGCCAGGCTTCGAGGACGGGCCCCGACCTCGCCCGGCTCGACCCGGAGAACCGCCGGCTGGCCAGGCAGTCGCGGCTGCGGCTGGAGGCCGAGTTGATCAGAGATTCGGCGCTGTCGGCGAGCGGGTTGCTGTCCCCCACGGTCGGCGGCCCGAGCGTCTTCCCGCTCCAGCCCGCCGGGGTGATGACGCTGGGCCAGATCAAGCGGGACTGGGCCCCGAGCGCCGGCGCCGATCGCTACCGGCGCGGCCTCTACACCTACTTCTGGCGGGCGACGCCCCACCCTGCCCTGGTCGTCTTCGACGCCCCCGACGCCACGAGGGCCTGCACCCGCCGGATGCGGTCGAACACCCCGCTCCAGGCGCTCACGTTGCTCAACGACCCGGCCTATTTCGAGTTCGCCAAAGCTTTGGGAGGGCGGGTTATCAAGGATGCGCCCGCCGACGATCCGGCCCGGCTGGACTACGCATTCCGCCTGGTGATGGCGAGGCACCCGACCGATGGCGAGGCGCACCGGCTGGCCTCCCTGCTCGACGACGCCCGCAAGTCCGACCCCGAGCCCGAGGCGTGGACGACCGTGGCCAGGGTCCTGCTCAACCTGGACGAGTTCATCACGCGAGAATAGTTTCCAGGATATTAATGCGTGGGGTGGGTCGAGCCTCGGGCG
>JAJYDH010000173.1 GCA_021777685.1 Planctomycetota bacterium
CACCGGGCGGTCAGCCGGGGCATCATCCCCTTCGCCTGCCGCCGGAGCGGGTCGATGTCGTCGTGCCGTATCTCCCAACACATGCACGCATCGTCAAACTCCGCTCCCCGTTGTTCGCAGTACGCCTTCAAATCCGCGAAACTTGAACCAAGCCCGATCGCATCGATCGCGGATCGCCTCCAGGTGCTCGCGGATCGCCTCGGCGATTTTCTCCAGCGCCTCCGGCTCGGTCTCGCGCTGGGAATGGCAACCGGGCAGCGCGGGCACGGAGGCGGCGAAGCCTTCCTCGGTCTCATCCAGCACCACTTGATCTTTCATCTCAAGACCTCATCAGAACGGCCAGGCGTCGCCCAGCGCCTCGCGCTGGAGCCGCCCGAGCTGGTCGATCCCCCCCTCGGCGAGGTCCAGCAAGGTCGTCAACTGCGAGCGGGAGAACGTCCCGTGCTCGCCCGTGCCCTGGACCTCCACCAGCCCGCCGCCTCCCAGCCTGACCACGTTCATGTCGACCTCGGCCTTCACGTCCTCGACGTAATCGAGGTCGACGACCGGCTCGCCGTTCACGATCCCGGCGGAGACGGCGGCGATGCTGTCGGTGAGGATGCCGTGGGCGGCCTTGCCGAACCGGGTCTTCAAGGCGTCGGCGACGGCGACGAAGGCGGCGGTGATGGCGGCGGTCCGGGTGCCGCCGTCGGCCTCGATCACGTCGGCGTCGACGTGGATCGTCCAGGGGCCGAGGGTCTTCATGTCGATCACCGCGCGGAGGCTCCGGCCGATCAGGCGCTGGATCTCGGTGGCCCGGCCGTCGGCCTTGCGTTCCTTGCGGGTGGGGGTGCTCCCGGGGAGCATCGCGTACTCGGCCGTGAGCCAGCCGACGCCCTTGCCTTCGAGGAACGGCGGGACCCGGTCCGAGAGGTGCGCCGTGACCAGCACGGTCGTCGCCCCCGACCGATACAGGACGCTCCCGGGGCTGGTCCGGACGAACCCTCGCTCGATCTTGACCGGGCGGATCTGCTCGGGGCTTCGGCCGTCGTGGCGGGGCATGCGAGGGTCCTGTGGTCCAGCGTCAGGGGAAGGTCCGCGCCATCGGCCCGTCGGCCTCGGCCATGTTGTCGATCAGGAGCCAGGCCAGCAGCGCCTTCTGGAAGTGCAGGCGGTTGGCGGCCTGCGGGACGACCAGGCTGCTCGGGCCGTCGAGGACCTCGTCCGTCACCTCCTCGCCCCTCCGGGCGGGCAGGCAGTGCAGGAAGATCGCCCCGGGCCTGGCCAGCGCGAGCAGGGCGGAATCGACCCGGTAGGGCTCGAAGACGGCCTTGCGCGACTCGACCTCGTCCTCCTGGCCCATGCTCGCCCAGACGTCGGTGTAGACCATGTCCGCCCCGGCGACCGCCGCCCTCGGGTCGTGCTCGATCGTCAGCGGGGTTTCGGGGTTCGACGCGGCGAACCGCGAGACAAACTCGGCCGGATATTCATAGCCCGGCGGGCAGGCGAGCACGAACCGCACGCCGAAGAACGCCGACGCCTTCGCCAGCGACCTCGCCACGTTGTTGCCGTCCCCCACGAAGACGAATTTCAGCCCCGATAACCCGCCCAGGGCCTCGCGGACCGTCAGCAGGTCCGCCAGCGCCTGGCAGGGGTGCGACGAGTCGGACAGGGCGTTGATGATCGGGATCGTGGCGAACCGGGCCAGCTCCTCGATGGTCGTTTGCGAGAACGTCCGGACCGCCAGGGCGTCGACGTACTGGCTAATGACCCGGGCGAAGTCGGCCACGCTCTCGCGGACCCCCATCCCGACGTCCTTACCGTTGAGGAACAGCGCGTTGCCGCCGAGCTGAGTGATCGCCGCCTCGAAGCTCACGCGGGTCCGGAGCGAGGGCTTGTCGAAGACCAGCCCCAGCGTCCGCCCGGCGAGCAACTGCGGGCGATCGCCGTGGCGCTCCTCGCGCTTGAGCGACGACGCCCGGTCGAGCAGGTCGGCGGCCTCGGCGGCGTTGATGTCGAAGAGGTCGATGAAGTGTCGGACCACGGGACGGACCTCCTTCACGAAGCCGCCCGTCGGAGGGCGTCGAGCAGCATGGCGCACCCCTCGTCGACCTGCTCGTCGGCGATGTTCAGGGCCGGCAACAGCCGGATCACGGTGCCGTGCGTCGCGTTGATGAGCAGCCCCTGCTCCAGGCAGTCGGCCACCACGCCCGAGGCGTCGACCGACAGCTCCAGGCCGATCATGACGCCCTTGATCCGGATGTCGCGGATCAGCCCGGGAAGCTCGGCCTTGTACCGTTCGAAGTGCGACCGGAACCGCTCGCCGACCGCCTTGCCCCGTTCGAGGAGGCCGTCGGCCTCGATCGTCTCGACCGCCGCCAGGCCGGCCCGGCAGGCGATCGGGTTGCCGCCGAAGGTGCTGGCGTGCATCCCCGGCTTGAGCGCCTCGGCGACGTGAGGTTTCGCGATCGCCACGCCCGCCGCCACGCCCGCCGCCAGGGCCTTGGCGCAGGTCAGGATGTCGGGCTCGAAGCCGTAATTCTGGTACGCGAACCACTCGCCCGTCCGGCCCATGCCGGTCTGGACCTCGTCCAGGATCAGCAGGACGCCCCGCTCGCCGCAGAGCTTGCGGATGCCTTCCAGATAGCCGGGGCCCGGCAGGTTCACCCCGCCCTCGCCCTGGATCGGCTCGACCATCACGGCGGCCGTCTGGTCGTCGAGCGCCTTCGCCAGGGCACCGAGGTCGTTGTACGGGACGTAGGAGAAGCCGGGGACCATCGGCTCGAACCCGGCATGATACTTGGGCTGGGCCGTGGCGGTGAGCGCGGCGTAGGTCCGGCCGTGGAAGCCCCCCTCCATCGTGACGATCTTCCACCGCTTCTTGTCGTGGCCGAACGCCTTGGCCATCTTGATGGCCGCCTCGTTCGCCTCGGCCCCGCTGTTGCAGAAGAAGCACTGGCCGCCGAACGATCGCTCGGAGAGCGCCTGGGCGAACGCCCCCTGGGCCTCGATGTACCAGGTGTTCGGCACGTGGATCAACTGGCCGACCTGGTCGCGGACCGCCTCGACCACGCGGGGCGGGCAATGACCCAGGAGGTTGCAGCCCCAGCCCGGGAAGAAGTCGAGCAGCCTCCGACCCTCGGCGTCCCAGACCCACGAGCCTTCGCCCCGGACCAGGCAGACCGGATAGCGTCGATAGTTGGGGACGACATAACGCTCAAACTGCGCGATCGTCTCGGCCGAGGTCTGGGTCGTCACGTGTGCCAAGTGAGTCGCTCCCGCTACGATTTGGAATAGTGTGCGTCGAGCCCTCGAAGACGCGCCATTACAGGAGAATGGCGGCCATCATCCCAAGCGTCCACGCGGTGCGCCCCCGAGGATTCGAGTCACCGCGCGTTTATCCCCACAGTGTTCCAATTCAAAAATGCAATTTTTGAAGATTCAAATTGATTGTTTGTTAAAAATGGATTTGAAAATTTCTTCGATTCGAGCTTTTGCAATGCTATCTACAGTGTTATTAATTGAATCCACCACAGCTTCCGAAGTCAGACATTGCTTGAGGGCAACATTCACCAACCAGTCGGCGAACGAACGGTCACCGATCTTATATTTTTCCAATCGTTCATGAATCATAACCTCCAATTCATCTTGAATGATATTGATTGTGATTTGCTTGACCAATGGTTTAACAACTTCGTCTATCAATGTTTCAACTTCACTGTCATCCAAAAGGATCTTTTTTATTGTTCGGCGAATCTTGTTGCCTACTAATTTGCCAGTCACATATTTGTCAACAAATAAAGGAACTAGACTGTCCATCCGATCTTCTAAAGTTTCTTCGATCGCGTGGTTTACCTTTCGGCAGGCAATATTGTAAAGGAAACGTTCGAACTCGTTCGTAAGGTCGCTCACAAAACCCTCCAATTTTTCAAATTGCTAGTCGCAACCACTGAAATAATTACGCTCAGATTGATGCAGAAAGTTCCCGATATATCAAGTTACTGAATCGGAAAAGCACGAAACTAAGCATGCGGGCCGGCTCAGGAGTTCACCTTGCCGTGCGTCGGGACGGGCACTCGCTCCGAATTGGCCGACGCCTTCGGGCCACTCGACACGTCCGCCTTCAGAACGATCTCGGTCCCGACGCCGCTGTTGGTATACGTCTCGACCAGGAGCGAGTGCCGCATCCGGCCGTCGACGATGTGGGCCTTCTTGACGCCCGCTTCGAGGCTGTCCAGGCAGGCCTCGACCTTGGGGATCATCCCCTTGTCGATGACCCCTCGGGCGATCAGGTCGCGGCAGTCCTCGGGGGTGAGGCTGGGCAGGAGCGACGAGGGGTCGTGGCGGTCGACCAGGATGCCCGGCGTGTCGGTGAGGAAGACCAGCTTCTCGGCCTTGATCGCCATCGCGACGGCGGCGGCGGCGGTGTCGGCGTTGACGTTGTAGAGGCCGCTGTCCTCCTCGCGGTCGTCCTCGGCGAGCGAGGGGAGGACCGGGACGACGCCGGCCAGGCAGAGGTCGACGATCGGGTCGGCGTCGACCTCCGTGACCTCGCCCACTCGGCCCAGGTCGATCGGGCTGCCGTCGGCGTCGGGCAGGGTGATCCGGGTGCCGAAGAGGCACTGGTGGGTCTTGTGGTGCAGGCCCGAGGCCCGGCCGCCGAACTTGCGGATGTGGCGGACGATGTCCTCGTTGATCTCCTCGGCCAGGACCCGCGCGACGATGGACAGCGTGGCCTCGTCGGTGTACCGCCGCCCCTGGACGAACCGGGCTTCGAGGCCCGCCTTCTCCATCGCGTTGGTGATCGCCTTGCCGCCGCCGTGGACCACGACCGGGCGCATCCCGACGGTCTGCATGAAGACCACGTCGACCAGCAGGGCCCGGAGGGCCTCGGGGCTCTCCATCACCGACCCGCCGAGCTTGATGACCGTGAACTTGCCGTGGAACTGGCGGAAGTACCCCATCGCCTCGATCAAGACGTCCGCCTTGCGGATCGCTTCCTCATGCACGTCGGCGGCCCTCGACTCTTCCGGACAGGAAAAGCAAACCACCATTGTCCCATCGACCGAACCCGTTGTAAAGGCCCCTGCGCCGGGCCCGAGGGGCATTGAGTGCGCCAACGGATTTCGGCACCGGGCGGAAGACGCCCGACGGCGGACGTCTTCCCGTAGCGAATGTGTTCAAAGATCGGGATTCTTGACTGCACTTCTTGGCGGAAAACCCCGGTTTTTGAACGCTGTCGCCTGGGTCCTTCGGACATACGAGGGTTGGGCTTGCCCTGCCGTCCGCCCGGCACGCGGCAGGGCAAGCCCCAATACCGTTTGACGAGCCGTAAGATCAACGAAGAAGGGTCTTTCTGTCTCCCCTCTCCCTCTGGGAGAGGGTTGGGGTGAGGGGCGTGGCACGTCGACGAACGGTCGAAAAGAGCTTTTTCCGTCCCGTCTGATCCCGCGACGCCCCTCACCCCCGGCCCCTCTCCCAGAGGGAGAGGGGAGACAGAAATGCCTCTGGCGCAAGCCATTGGATTAATTCAACGGTATTGGGACAAGCCCTACCCTACTTCCACTGTCACGTATCCATGATGCCGGGCGTGTCGTAAGTTCAATATTCGTCTCGATTCGCAGCCCCGGAGGGGCGACCGTCAGTAGCCCAGGGTGCAACCCTGGTGCTCGGGACCCGATCGAAGTCCATCGAGCCCTGGAAGGGCGGCGGTCGCCCCCGGACGGTCGCCCTTCCAGGGCTCAATCCCCCTGTCCGCGACCATCCTCCCGGGGTTTCACCCCGGGCTATTGACGGTCGCCCGTCCGGGGCTGCAAGAGGCATGATCCTTTGATGTCACATGAATCCGTGACGGTAGAACTACGGGAATGCCAGAATCCGTTGGCGCACGTAGTACTCCGTCAAGGCTTACAGTGGTGGGCCGTCGGGTGCCACGGGTTGTACTCAACCCGTGCCGCAAGCCGCGTCTCTCGCACGGGTTCCGAGTACGGAACCGCGTGGCACCCGGACCCACCAATTAAGACCTGACGGTGTAGTAGGGTCATTCCAAGGTTCTCGGCCTGGCCCTCCCACCCCAACCCTCCTCCGCGAGGGGGGAGAGTTGGGGTGGGGGCGATGGACGCGGATTCGACCTTGGAACAACCCCGCGCCGGGCCCGAGGATGATCGCGAAGTCGCTCTTGCCGGGGGGTGAGCGGTGGCGAGTCCCGCAACGTGCGGCGGGGCCGATTCCGGCGGATTTCGCCACCGCTCGCCCCCCCCTACAACTCCTCACAAAGCCCGGGTCTCGCGAGAATCCGGCGGGCTCACGGCGAAACACGAATAATCGCGACCTCTCGGGGCGGAATATAAGGGACGAGAGCCGGACCAGTCCGCGCACCGACACCTCATCCGCACCAAGGACCGACCCATGCCCGCAAGCGAAGCCCGGATCGCCGCGAATCGCCGAAACGCCGAACGCAGCACAGGACCGAAGACCGTCGAGGGCAAGGAACAGTCGCGCCGGAACGCCCTCAAGCACGGCCTGGCCGGCGCGGGGGTCGTCCTGCCGGAGAAGGACGCCGCCGAGGTCGACCGCAAGGCCGAAGCCTACGCCCGGGAGCTGAACGCCGTCGACGAGGTCGGCCGCGACCTCGCCCGTCGCGCCGCGCTCAACGCCGTCCGGATGGATCGCGCCGCCGACCAGCAAACCGCCGCCCTCTCCGAGCGGGTCCGCCAGGTCGAGGCCGAATTCGTCGCGCCGGAGGGCGTCTCCATCGAGGAAGCCGCCCTGCTCAGGGCCGAGGCCGTCCGGGTCGCCATGTTCGACCCCTCGAAGGAGGCGGCGCTCGTCCGCCGCTACGAGGCCGCCGCCGAACGCAACTACTTCCGCTGCCTCAAGGAGTTGCGCGACCGCGAGAGGTCCCGGAAGGCCGACCCCGTGTCCGAGTCCCGCGAGTTGCTGGGTTCCTTCATGCGGATGCAGGAGGAGAACCGAAAGATGGACGAACGGATGGACAAGCTCGGTGCGGAGCTGGGCCTTCCGCCGCTCGTCATGCCGCAGGACGCGTACAATCCGCCCCCGATCGGGCCCGGTTTCGACCTGCCGTTCACGATCGGCCGACGAAGCTGACCGTCGAGGACCACCCCGAGCCCCGAAATGGCCCCGATCGGAGGGGCGAACGGAGACGGTCCGCGCATCGATCGGGTACATTGGTGGACAGGCCCTCGCGGCATTCTCTCGTCTCGATCGACGCCGCTGGACCGCCCTCGGAGCCCCCGGACGTGGACGCTCCCCGTCGGCCGCCCCTCGCCGACCCCGACTTCGACCCGCCGCCGTCACGGCATGTCCGGCTCCGGGACTTCAACCCGGCCGAATGCCAGCGGCTGGTGGTCAACCCGTTCCTGGCCGCCTTCGCGATGGTCGTCTGGTGGGAGGCCGTCCGGCGGCTGCTGGCGTCGCCGTTCGCGCCGGCCTTCGTCCTGATGTTCCTGCCGCTGGTCTTCCTGCCGTATCTCGTCCAGTTCCACTGCCTGGATTGCGGCCGGACCGGGGCCTTTCCTCGGCGCGACTATCATGCCTGCCCGGCTCTCCTCGTCCGCATGGCCGAGGGGAAGCGTCCGAGGCTCCCGATCCCATCAGCCCGGGCACAACTGTTCGTCTGGGGCTACATCCTGGGGGGCGCGACGCTGCTCTACTCGGTCGCCGGGGTGTCGTCGAGGTGATGTTGACGACATCCCAGGGTCCTTCGAAGGTACTCGGTCCGGCGATGCCAACCCCACCCCAACGCTCGCCCGCAAGGCGGGAGGGGGCCGGACGCAAGCGGATCTGCCCGGCCGAAGGCCGGATCTGGCCCCATCCCTACCTTGCGGGGGAGGGTTGGGGTGGAGGGGCAATGGACGCGGATTTGACCTTTGAACGACCCTGGACGGCATCCACCCCGCCTTGACAGGCGGTCGCGATCGACCGGATAATCGCCCTGTTCGCGATCACCCCCCCGGCCGCGCCCCCGGATGGCGCGCCGGGGCGAGCCCGACCCGCCCTTCCCGAAGTCCCCATCCCTCGACGGCCGCGGGCTTGACGCTCTCCGCTAGACTCGGATCAGGGAGTCTCGGACCCTCCCCCCATTCGTCCTCCTTTGCGAGCAGGCCAAGCGATGCTGAAATCCGCCCAACCGACGACCCGTGAGATGCTCGAAGAGATCCTGGCCGAGCGGATCATGATCCTCGACGGCGCGATGGGGACGGTGATCCAGACCTACAACCTCGAAGAGGAAGACTTCCGGGGCGAGCGGTTCCGCGACCATGTCAAACCCCTCAAGGGGAACAACGACATCCTCTCGATCACCCGCCCCGACGTGATCGGCGGCATCCACCGGGCCTACCTCGACGCCGGCGCGGACATCATCGAGACCAACACGTTCAACTCGAACAAGATCACGATGGTCAACTATGGCCTGGAGGATCTGGCCTTCGAGATGAACCGGGCCTCCGCCGCGCTCGCCCGCAAGGTCGCCGACGAGTTCTTGACGAAGACGCCCGACCGCCCGCGGTTCGTCGCCGGGAGCCTCGGGCCGACCGACAAGTCGGCCTCGGTCGCCACCAACGTCGGCGACCCGGCCTACCGGAACGTCACCTTCGACGAGCTGGTCGACGCCTATTACGAGCAGGTCGACGGCCTGGTCGCCGGCGGGTCCGACATCCTCTTCCCCGAGACCAGCTTCGACACGCTGAACATGAAGGCGTGCCTGTTCGCCATCGACAAGTACTTCGAGGACCACGACGTCCGGCTGCCGGTGATGATCTCCGGGACGATCATCGACAAGGCGGGCCGGACCCTCTCGGGCCAGACGATCGAGGCGTTCTGGCACTCGGTCTCGCACTTCGACATGCTCAGCGTCGGCGTCAACTGCGCCCTGGGCGCCGCCGAGATGCGGCCCAACGTCGAGGCCCTGGCCGGGGTGGCGACCTCGTTCATCAACATCCACCCCAACGCGGGCATGCCGACCGGGTTCGGCGACTTCGACAACTCCCCCGAGGAGATGGCCCAGATCATCGCCGAGTTCGCCCGGAACGGTTGGTTGAACATCGTCGGCGGCTGCTGCGGGACCAACCCCGACTACATCCGACAGATCGCCAGGGCCGTCGAAGGGGTCGTCCCCCGCAAGCGCCCCCGCCCCACGGGCTGGAGCAGCTACAGCGGGATGGAGCCGCTGACGATCCGGCCCGAGTCGAACTTCATCATGGTCGGCGAGCGGACCAACATCACCGGCTCGCGGAAGTTCGCCCGGCTGATCCGCGAGGGGAAGTTCGAGGAGGCCGTCGACGTCGCCCGCGACCAGGTCGAGGGCGGGGCCAACATCCTCGACGTCAACATGGACGAGGGGATGATCGACGGCGAGGCCGCGATGACCCGCTTCCTCAACATGATCGGCGCCGACCCGAACATCGCCCGCGTGCCGATCATGGTGGATAGCTCGAAGTGGTCGGTCATCGAGGCCGGCCTGAAGTGCGTCCAGGGGAAGTCGATCGTCAACTCGATCAGCCTGAAGGAGGGGGAGGAGAAGTTCCTCGAACTCGCCCGGCTGGTCAGGCGCTACGGCGCGGCGGTCGTCGTCATGGCGTTCGACGAGGAAGGCCAGGCCGTCACCAAGGACCACAAGGTCGCCATCTGCGAGCGGTCGTACCGGCTCCTCACCGAGGAGGTCGGCTTCCACCCCTCCGACATCATCTTCGACACCAACATCCTGACCGTCGGCACCGGGATCGAGGAGCACAACAACTACGCGGTCGAGTTCATCGAGGCCGTCCGCGAGCTGAAGAAGCGGCTCCCCGAGTGCAAGACCTCCGGCGGCGTCTCCAACGTCTCGTTCTCGTACCGGGGCAACGACGTCGTCCGCGAGGCGATGAACGCCGCGTTCCTCTACCACGCCATCAACGCCGGCCTCAGCATGGGGATCGTCAACCCCGGCCAGCTCGAAGTCTACGACGAGATCCCCAAGGACCTGCTCGAACGGGTCGAGGACGTCCTGCTCAACCGCCGGCCCGACGCCGCCGACCGCCTGACCGAGTTCGCCGAGACGGTCAAGCAGAAGGGGAAGAAGGTCGTCGGCAAGGACAACCTCGGCTGGCGCGAGGGGAGCGTCGAGGACCGGCTCAAGCACGCCCTCGTCACGGGGGTCGTCGACTACATCGACTCGGACGTCGAGGAGGCCCGCGTCAAGTACGGCCGGGCCCTGCACATCATCGAAGGCCCGCTGATGGACGGGATGAACGTCGTCGGCGACCTCTTCGGCTCGGGCAAGATGTTCCTCCCGCAGGTGGTCAAGAGCGCCCGGGTGATGAAGAAGGCCGTCGCCTACCTCCAGCCGTTCATGGAGGCCGAGAAGGTCGCCGCCGGCGGGGCCGAGGGGGAGCACAAGGCCCGCGGCAAGGTCCTGATGGCGACGGTCAAGGGGGACGTCCACGACATCGGCAAGAACATCGTCGGCGTCGTCCTCGGCTGCAACGACTACGAGATCATCGACCTCGGCGTCATGTGCGCCTGCGACAAGATCCTCCGGACGGCCCGCGAGCACGAGGTCGACATGATCGGCCTGTCGGGCCTGATCACCCCCTCGCTCGACGAGATGGCCCACGTCGCCAAGGAGATGGAGCGCGAGGGGTTCGAGATCCCCCTGCTGATCGGCGGGGCGACCACCAGCGTCAAGCACACGGCGGTCAAGATCGCGCACCACTACAGCGGCCCGGTCGTCCACGTCAAGGACGCCTCGCGGAGCGTCAGCGTCGTCGACCGCCTCAACCGCCCCGAGACCCGCCCCGAGATCGACCGCGAGAACCGCGAGTTGCAGGAGCAGGAGCGGGTCGCCTTCGCCCGGAAGGTCAAGCGCAAGCTGGTCTCCTACGAGGAGGCCCTCCGACGCCGCTACGCCCCCGACTGGGCCACCGCGACGATCGACAGGCCCGCGTTCCTCGGCCCGAAGGTGCTGGCGGACGTGCCGCTCGGCGAGATCGTCCCGTTCATCGACTGGTCGCCGTTCTTCATGGCCTGGGAGCTGAAGGGGAAGTACCCGACGATCCTGACCGACCCGACCGTCGGCAAGGTCGCCACCGAGCTGTTCGACGACGCCCGGGGGCTGCTCGACGCGATCGTCTCCCAGAAGCTGTTCAAGGCCAGCGGCGTCTACGGCTTCTTCCCCGCCAACTCCGACGGCGACGACATCGTCATCTACACGGACGATTCGAGGACGGCCGAGCGCACCCGGATCCACGCCCTCCGCCAGCAGTGGGAGCGCGAGGGGCAGAAGGACTTCCGGAGCCTGGCCGACTACATCGCGCCCGTCGCCTCCGGCCGGGCCGACTACCTGGGCGCCTTCGCCGTGACGACGGGCCTCGGCGCCGACGAGCTGGCCCAGCGGTTCGAGGCCGCCGGCGACGACCCCTCCGCGATCATGACCAAGGCCCTCGCCGACCGCCTCGCCGAGGC
>JAJYDH010000174.1 GCA_021777685.1 Planctomycetota bacterium
GCCCCACCATCTTCCCGAAATGCTGGTGGGGCTCGCCCGAGGCTCGACCCACCCTACATGACCCGATTCATCGCCGATCCATGATTTGAGACCACAACGGGCTCAGCCCGAGTCGAAGACCTCCAGGGCGCTGGAGACCTCGTGGAGCCTGGCGGTGAGGTAGCCCCGGATCTCCTCGGAGGTCTTGAGCTGGAGGATCTGGTGGGCGAACCGCTCGGCCTGGGTGGTGGTGACGGCCGCGAGGAGGGCCTTGATCGTGGGGATGAAGGCCGGGCTCATGCTGAACCGGCGGAGCCCCATGCCGAAGAGGGCGAGGACCGACCGGGGCTGGCCGGCCATCTCGCCGCAGACGGTCACTGGAGTCCCGGTCCGCTGGCAGGCGTCCAGGACCATCTGGAGGATCCGGAAGATCGCCGGGCTGAGCGGCTCGCAGAGGTGCGCGACCTTCGGGTTGTCGCGGTCAGCGGCGACGAGGTACTGGATCAGGTCGTTCGAGCCGATCGAGATGAAGTCGGTCTCGCGGAGGATCGAGTCGATGCAGACGGCGGCGGCGGGGACCTCGATCATCACGCCGGTCTTGACGTCCTCGCCGAAGGGGACCCCCTCGCGGCGGAGGTTCCGCCGGGTCTCGTCGACCATCCGGTTGACGTGCCGGAGTTCTTCCAGCGTCGTGATCATCGGGAAGAGCATCGAGACCCGGCCGTGCCGGCCGGCGCGGAGGATCGCGCGGATCTGCCTCTCGAACAGGCGGGGGTGCTCGAACGACAGCCGGATCGACCGCCAGCCCATGAACGGGTTGGCCTCGTTCCGTCGGCCGAGATACGGCACCGTCTTGTCGCCGCCGAGGTCGAGGGTCCGGATGGTCACGATCCGGCCGGGCGAGTCCTCGATGATCTGGCGGTAGTGCTGGTACTGCTCCTCTTCATCCGGCACGTCCTGGTGGGTGAGGAAGAGGTATTCGGTCCGGAAGAGCCCCACGCCCGACGCCCCGACCTTCTGCGCCGCCTGGGCGTCGGCCGGGTTGTTGATGTTGGCCAGGAGCTCGATCTGGGCGCCGTCGGCGCTGAGCGCGGGCTGGTCGCGGTTGAGGACCAGCCGGTCCTTCAGGTCGAAGAACTCGCGCTGCATCTTCCGGTAGGCGGAGGTGGTCTCGGCGTCGGGGCGGATCAGGACGACCCCCTCGCGGCCGTCGACGATGATCGGGTCGCCCGAGCGGACCTCGGCGGTGATTCCGACGACGCCGGAGACGGCCGGGATGCCCCGGCTCCGGGCGAGGATCGCCGCGTGGCTGGTCCCGCCGCCGGTCTCGGTGACGACCCCGGCGATGGCCAGGCTCCCCAGGCTCATCGCCTGGCTGGGCAGGATCTCGTGGGCCACCAGGATCACCGGCGAGTCGCCGTCGACCCCCGGCGCGATGTGCGTGGTGTGGCCGGTCGGGTGCACGGTCAGGTGCGAGCCGATCCGCGAGATCACGTCGCGGAGGTCGGCCACGCGCTCGCGGAAGTAGTCCTGCTCGATCCGGGCGAAGCTGGCGGCGTACCCTTGCAGGACATCCTGGAGCGCCGAGAGCGCCGAGACCCGCTGCGACTCGATCAGGCCGCGGACCCTGGCCAGCATCGACTCGTCGTTGACGATCTGGAGGTGCGACTTGAAGATGTCAGCCTCGGCCGGCCCCAACTGCTCGGCGACCTTCAGGACGATCGCCTCCAGCTCGGCCGCCGAGGTGGCCACGGCGCGGTCGAACCGCTCGACCTCCGGGCCGACAAGCTCCGGCCCGGCCAGAGTCTGGGGCTCGGCGGACCCGAACACCGAGTCGACCCGATAGGCGACCCCCACCACCACGCCGGGGCTGACCGCGACACCTTTATGCATAGGACGCATAGTCTAGCAAGAACCGGGCGGCCGACACAAATCGGAATCGGGGCGAGAAGCGGGGATGGTCTTCGGAGCGGGCAGTGCAAATCTCGTGCCCCATCGCGAGACGGGCCGACGGCGGCCGGGATCTCGCATCAACGCCCGCCGAGCCGATACGTATAGCTGGCGAACCGCTTGCCGTCGGCCCCCGCATCCTCCCAGCCGAAGGGGTGCCGGCCGTAGTGCCAGAGCCGGATCGAGGTGTCGGCCATCGGCGTCACGCCGATCAGGGCCAGGCGGTGGCTGAAGGCCCAGTCCTCGCCCAGGTAGTGGAATTCCCCGTCACCCTGGGGCACGACCTCCGGCAGGAAGAACGGCCACTCCCCCCGCCCCCACTTCCGGTTGCAGAGGGGCAGCTTCAACGCCTCGACCATCCGCCGGAGGACCGCCGCCTTGATCCGGAGGAACCCCGTCGCCGCGTACTTGAGCGGGTAGAGGCCGGGGGCCTTGGGGCCGAAGACGACCTCCTCAATCCCGTCGGCGAAGATGCTGGCCAGCTCCCGGCGCCCCTTCTTGGCGTAGACGCCCGAGACGACCGCCTCGGGACGGTCCAGGAGCCGGAGCGCGTCCCTCGGGTCGAATCCGATGTCGGCGTCGATGAAGAAGATCGACTCGGCCCCGTCGTGGATCGCCCCGGAGGCCAGCCGGTTCCTCGCGACGTCGATCGACGAGCTTCCGCCCGAGCGGACGACCTTCACCCCGGCCTCTTCCAGCTTGCGGAGCGGCTGCTCGCACTCCCAATCGATCCCATTGAGGTGCGGGACCAGGACGGTCGACCGCGACCGATCCGGCGGAGTCGCCGGCCCGGCCAGGACGCTCGCGGACTTCGGATGGTCCGAGGCCCGGCGCGCGGCCTCGGCGACGGCCCGACGCCGGACGTCCTCATCAAATCCGGCGTCGTCCCAGAGCCGGATGACGGCCTCGACCCACGGAGCGACCTCCTCGGCCATCGGCAGCGTCCGGGTCGCGGCGGTGATCCGCTCGGGCAGCGGGAGCACGATCGCGAAGTCGCCCAACGCCCCGGGAATCCGGACCCGGTCCGAGCCGACCACCGGGATGCCCCGCTCGACCGCCTCGGAGGCCCCCGCCGACCGGCCCTCGGGCCGGAGGGCCGGCGACAGGCAGACTCTCGTCAGGGAGGAAATTGGTGTCAATTCATTTTTCCGACTCTGGTCATTCCGGAACGTTCAAAGCCGATCAATGGGAGCCGAGCGGAAGGGCTGCCATTTCGCGAAAGAAACATGACGTCAAGGTCGATGCCAGACCTGTCTCGCAAGGACGCATGCAGAGAAATTCATTTTCCGAATAACGGAGCCTCGAAGACAGGCCGCCCGTCCTTGTCCCACAACTGGAATCTCGGAGTGCCGATCGCATCGACCCATGACGCGGCCCGTGCCTGTCCATCCGCGCCGGTGTGGGCGAAGTTCGATGACCCATCGGCCTCGACGATCATCCCCAGGCGCCCTCTGGCTTCGCGATCGCGAAGGACGAATCTAGACGGACCCTTCGGCTCGGCGGAGAGGTCGAGCCGAACTCTGCTTTCGGGATCGAGGAGTCGGATTGTCCCGAAGCCATTTGGCAGACAGCTCAAGGTGACACTGGGCTTGGCGTCGCTGGCCAGAAGTTGCATCTCGGCGAGCCCGTTTCGTTTGACACCAATCAAGGCGCGTTCCCGTCCGCCTTGATCCAGGAAGAACTGTCCGACCGATCCATCCGGCGCGATAACCATCGCCATCTTTTTCCTGCCGTCGAGATCATTCAGGCCGAATTCCGCATGATCATCGGTGTAAGCACCGAAATGGACCCTTGACTTCAGGCTCGTACCGAAAAGGTCCAAACCAACATCACCATCCGGACGGGCTCCCAGCTTGACTGCGGCCTTACCGCTCCTGTCCTGGACATTCACCGCCGCGACATCGTCCTTCAACAGGCCGATCCCGACTCGTTCCACGCCGTCGGCACCGGTAAGGAGAAAGCTTCCGCGACCGTCCTCCGTGACGCTCATCTGAAGGCGATCCTTGCCATCCCGCGCCGCGATTTGCATCCCGGTCCTGCCTTCGGCCATGGAGGCCAGGGTAAACCGAGGCTTCGTCTCCTCGCCGAACTGCAAGATCGATCGGCTGACGGAGTTGACTACTGTCGAAGAACTGCCCTTCGCGGGAGGCGCGGCGGATGATCGTCCCGCTTGATGCCCGAGGAGGAGAGATTGCTTCTCCTTCTCCTGGAAGCAGAGAGAGGAAGAACCGTCGGGAAACGCATGCAACAAGACCTGTTCCTTGCCCGCCAGGTCGAGGAGCAAGAGCCTGGGAGATCCGGTATCCGCCGCAAACCCAAGTTCGGCCCGTTCCCTTCCCGTCTCATCTCTGAGAACGAATCGCTTGGCCTCAACCACCGGAGAAACCTCTGCCCGATTTGCCGCTCCGACCATCAGGGCGACCAAGGCCAAGGCGAACAGCGAACCGGCCCGTTTGAGACCGCTGTTTTCTCGCCTAATCCGGATGTTGTCCTTCTCCAGGCGATCGATTCGCTCGACAAGAACGCTCAGGGAATATTTCGTCTTGATGGCCACTTGACCCCCTTGTTCCGAGCAAATTCATAGGAGGAGGAAATTGGTGTCAATTCATTTTTCCGACTTTTTCGGGCGTCCCCGAGGTCGAGGGACCGCACCGAGGCCGGACGAGGCGGCCTGACGGGCCGACCAACCGGGTTCTCCGAATGGCCGGCCGCCGGCCAAGGACGTGCGGATCGAGCCCAGGTCGCTCTCGGGCAGCGCCGCCAGCACCTTCGCCCGCCAGGCCTGCGACCGCGCCTCGGGCGTCTCGCCGAGGTCCGACCAACCCGGTAACTCGCTCAAGAGCGGGTCGGGACGGTTCGACGCATGGGCCGGGTAGCTCGACCACGGATAATCGGCCAGGTCCGAGACCATCGCGGCGCGGATCGGGTTGGCCTCGATGTACCGCAGGACCGTCCACAGGTGGCCATCGTCCTGGACCGGCGGGCTCCTGAAGCGGCCCTGCCAGACGTGGCCGAGGCTCCGGTGGCGCTTGTGATACCGCCAGGTGTGGGCCACCAGGAGCGACTGCATGACGCGGCCGATCGCCACCCCCGGATCGGGACGGAGCAGGAGGTGAAAGTGGTTGGTCATCAGGCAATAGCCGTAGAGCCGGAACGGATATCGGAGTTGGGCCCGGCCGAGGGCGTCGAGGAACGCGCGGAAGTCGCCTCCATCGTGGAAGACCGCCTGCCGGTCGTTGCCCCGGCTCAGGGCATGATAGATCAAACCTTCGTCATTCGGTCGGAGAGGGCGTCCCATCCTTCGGAGGATAGCCGGCCCGGGAGTTCGGTGCCAGCGAGGATCGACACCGATTTCCCACCGGGGACTGACCAGAGGTCGCTCAGGCGTCGACGGGCCCTCCCTCCGGCTTCAACTCCGGCGGCCTGCCCCATCGGCCGAGGGCCAGGAGCAACCCGGCCGACACCCAGTAGGCCGCCGCCCAGTGGTACGGGGTCTGGAGCTTCGACGCCTCGAACCGCTTCTCGTCCCCGAGCTGGCGGATCGCCTCGGTCGGGAGCACGATCGGCCCGGCGGGGAGCGGCGAATGGATCACCCCGAACAGGGCGCAGGCCCCCGCCAGGACCAGCGAGATCACCGCCGGGCGGAGCCGGCCGTCGATCAGGTGGGTCAGGATCGACCCCCAGAGCAGGCTCGTCACGATGAAACCGCCCGAGAGGATCGTCACCGACTGGAACCAGTGCTGCGCCTGCGGCGACCATTGCTCGAAGGGCTTCGCCTCGCCCAGGATCTGTTTCAGGGCGAGCACGGCCAGGTACGCCAGGGCCGGCACGCAGGCCAGGGCGACCGCCGGGTAATGCTTGACCGGCGTGGCGTGGAACGACTGCGCGGTGATCTCCAGGCCGACGAAGATCAGGATCGGGAAGACGACCGACTTGGGCAGCAGGTAGAAGATCCAGTCGAAGTAGCCGAACACCCCCGCCCCGCCGATGAACAGGGCGGTCGCCAGCGTGTACGCGGCCCCGGCCCCCATCGCCTTGTAGGCCGGGTGGCCGATGTAGGGGGTCGACTGGATCACGCCGCCGAAGACCCCGCCGACCACGGTGGCGAACCCCTCGGCCGCGATGATCGGGCCAGTCGGGTAGTCGTCGCCGGCCGACGCGGCGCTCTCGGTGCAGTCGATCCCGCCGACGACCGTCGCCAGGGCGAGCGGGATCGCCACCGGGAGGTACGACAGCGTCCCCCGCCACGACCCCCGGAACCACTCGAACCACTCCGCGACCGGCACCGGCAGGGCCGCGCGGAGCGCCAGCGAGGGCCGTCCCGGCTCGCCGCCGCCCAGCCCCGGCCCCAGGCCGCAGAGGTTCATCAGATAATAGAGGAAGCAGCCGACCACGACCGCCGCCAGGGCGCCGGGGATATCCCTGGGGAGCTTCCAGCGGGCCGTCAGGGTCGCCAGGATCACGGTCAGGGCCGCCATCCCGGCGATCGGCGTCGCCGCGATGTCGACCAGCGGCAGGAAGCTGATGAGCACCAGCGCGATCGCCGTGAGCGACCCGAGCAGGCCGGCCCTCGGGATCATCCGCCGGATCAGCCCGCTGAACGGGGCGCACGCCAGCTTGAAGACCCCCGACGCCAAAATCATGGCGATCCCGACGAACCACGCGTCCCTCGCCGCCGCGCCCGCGTCGAGCCCCCGGGCCTTCGCGGCCAGGAAGGCCGGCCCGAGGATCAGGAAGACGGACCCGAACGTGCTCGGCGTGTCGAGGCCGAGCGGCATCGCCGTCACGTCCGACCTCTGGGTCCGTCTTGCCAGTCGGAGCGCCATGATCGTGAAGATCAGGTCGCCGACCAGCACGCCGACGGCCGTCCCGGGGATCATCCGGGTCAGGACGAAGTCTCGGGGGAACCCGTAGACGCCGACGAGCAGGCCCGTCATGAGGATCATGTCGCCGACGTTGTCGAGCATCAGGCCGAAGAAGGCGTTGACGTCGCCTCGACGGGCCCAGGCATGGCGGGGCATCGAGAGCGTCGGGTCGAGGGTGGCGGACACCGGCGGGTCGCTCCGGGATGGGGTGGGATGTTCGCGAGGCGTCGGGACGTTGGGCGCCCCGGACCGCCTCGCGGATCGATCGGGCGATCGTCGGGCAAAAATCGGCGGAAAGCAAGCCGAAAGGCGGTTCAAACCCTTCTCGACGGGGGGATAATATCTCCGGACGGTCGAGAACCGCGTGTCGTCGGGGCTCGTCGGGTTGGGTTCGTCTTTTGCCGAGGAGGGTCGGGAAAGTTCATGAGCTTGGCTTCGAGTTGGAAAATGCCGGATCAAGAGGACCGTCGCCCCGAAGTCCCGTCACCTCGGTCCCGCGTGCGATCGAGGGGTGAGCTTGGCTTCGAGTTGGAGAATCCCGCTCGCGACAGCTCGACCGAGGACGGGGTCCGCCGTCGACGGGCCCGATCTCGTCATGATGAAACGGTTTGAGTAGAATTGGGTTCGTCTTTGACCGGCCTTCGTACCCTTTTCGCGGGGCCGTCCGGAAGTCCGAGGAGTGTTTACGATGGCCGATTATGGACCGCCGGTCGACCAGTTGTTGCGGATCGGCGACGACCCCCTTCGAGAAGGTACGCAGGATTACCTGGCTCTCGGGATCGGACCGGAGCACGTCGAGGACCTGGCGCGGTTGGCGGTCGCCCCGTGGGATTCGCCGGACCCCGACGGCCCGGAGGTCTATGGGCCGATCCACGCCTGGCGGGCGCTGGGGCAGCTCCGGGCCGAGGGGGGCATCGCCGCGCTGGTGAGCGTCCTCGCCGGCCAGGACGACCAGGATTTCAACGACTGGATCTGCGAGGAGATCCCGCCCATCCTCGGCCAGATCGGCCCGGCGGCCATCCCCGAGCTGACGGCCCTGCTGGAGCGGGAGACGGCCGGAGAGTTCGCCCGCATGGATGTCGTCCGCTCGATCGCCGAGGTCGGCAAGCAGCATCCCGAGGCCCGAGATGAGGTCGTCGCGATCCTCTCGGGGAGGCTGGAGAAGGCCGAGCAGAACGGCCTGACGCTGAACGCGACAATCGTCTCCGAGCTGATCGACCTCAAGGCGAAGGAGGCCGCCGGGGAGATCGAGCGGGCCTACGCCGGGGACTTCGTCGACGACTCGTTCTGCGGGACCTGGCACGACGTCTGGCACAGCCTCAAGCTGGAGGGCGATCCACCGCCGAAGACCGAGATGAAGCACCACCTGGCGAAACAATTCCCGTTCCTCAGGGCGTTGTCCGAGGGGCGGCTGCCGGCCGCCGGGCGGCCGACGGCCGATCGCAGGTCGCGCAACAGGGCCAAGCTCAAGCTGGAGAAGAAGGCGAGGAAGAAAGGGCGGAAACGCCGCTGATCGCCGGCCGGTCGTCGCCCCGAGGGCCCGGACCTCGACTATCGGGTGAGACGGGCCATCGAGCCGCCGCGCCCCGACTTCCTGCCGCCGAGACGAGGGAGACCCCCGGATGTACGACCTGCCCCGGATGAGATCGATCCTGGTCGCCCTGTTCGCCCTGGCCGCGCCGGCGGCCGACGCCCGCGCCGCGTTGCCGGTCGGCCGGTGGATCGGGCAGGACGGGCACGACCTGGTCGGGGGTTTCCCCGGGCCGTCGAAGAACGACTACCAGGACATCCACATCTCCCTCAAGGGGCTGCCCCCCAATCATGAGCTGGCCGAGGTCGAGATCCGCGGCCACGGCAGCGGCATCTGGACCTCGAAGGACAACGGGGCCGGCGCGGTCCTGGTCGTCCGCCAGCCCCGCTCGACCTCGGCCGAACTTTACATCGAGCCCTACCAGCGCGAGGTCGGCCGGGAGTTCGAGATCAAGCTGACGCTCGACGACGGGCAGAAGGCGTCGGTGCTGATCCAGGGGGGCAAGGCCGATTTCAACCTCCGGGCCCCGGGCGCGGGGGTCGAGGTGAAGTGGATCGGGCAGGACGGCCAGGACCGGACCGGCACCGGACCGGCCGTCGGGCCCGACGGGGTCGAGGACGTCCACCTGACGCTCGCCAGGCTCTCGGCCAAGGCCGAGATCAGGTCGGTCGACGTCGCCGGGCCCTCCGGCTCGGCCTGGACCTCGGGCGGCAACCCCCGGGGCGTCGCCGTCGCGGAGTTCGCCCGACACGCCGACGACCGGACCAGGGCCGACTTCTATTTCAGCCCCGGCCGCGACCTCGCCGGCCAGAAGCTCCAGGTCACGATCGCCTACGCCGACGACCGGGGCGACGTCGCGTCGGTGGTCGCCGGCAAGTGCAGCCCGGCCAAGGGGATGCCCAGGGCCGTCGCCCCGACGATCGAGACGAGCAAGGCGACCGCCCGATGGCTCGGCCAGGACGGGGTCGAGACCAGCCCCGGCGACGCCCACATCGCGATCGAGGGGCTGGCCCCCGGGCGCCAGATCGTGGCCGCCGCCCTGGTCGACGGGTACTCCGGGACCTGGATCTTCAGGCCCAACGACAAGGTCAAGTTCGAGGCCGGCTACGGCGACCGGCTCAACGTCCGGCGGACGGCCCCGACCAGGGCCGACATGGTCTTCCCCCCCTTCCGCGACGAGTCGGGCGCGACCATGACCCTCCGCCTGCTCGACCAGTCGGGCCGCGAGGAGGTCATCCGGTTCCCCGGCGGGCTGGCCGACGTCGGCCGGAGGGCCCCCGCCCTGCCCCCGGGCTCCGCCACCGCCAAGCCCGGCGACGACCTGGAGGCCCTCGCCGCGAGCGTCGGCACGGTCACGCTCTCGAAGGGGACCTATCCGCTCTCGAAGCCCCTGGTCCTGTCCCGGCCCGTCCGGATCGTCGGCGAGCCCGGCGCGACCTTGCAGTTCACCCAGGGGGCCGACCAGAAGCCCTGGACCGCCGCGATCAAGATCCACGCCGGGGGGACCTCGCTGGAGGGCTTCGCGGTCCGGTTCGCCGGCCCGGTCCGGTGGGACGAGCAGGTCGGCTACGGCCCCGCCGTGATCGGCACCTCCGACGACCGCGACGGCGGCCAGCCCGACCCCAAATTCCGGATCACCCTGGCCGGGCTCGACCTCCAGGGGCCCCCGGCCTCGACCGACTGGGAGCACGCCGTCAGCCTGATCCGCGTCGTCTCGGCGTCGAGCGGGCGGGTCGAGCGGAACACCCTGAAGGGGGGCTCGACCGTCTTCGCCGCGGGCCCCTGGACCATCTCCGGCAACACCCACAAGGGGACGCTCCCGAAGACCTTCAGCGAGGGCGTTTTCGCCGGCCGGTACACCCACGACCTCGTCCTGGTCGGCAACAAGGCCGTGCCCGAGGGCCCGTCGGGCAAGGCCTGGCGGTTCCTGGTCCTGACCCAGCGCGGGATCGGCGACCTCATCAAGGACAACGTCGTCGGCGGCGGGGTCGGCCCCCGCGAGGACGATCCCCGCCAGCACGAGAACTCGCCCGAGGTCATGCTCACCGAGGCGTATCGGCTCCGCTTCGAGGGGAAGCCGGCGGCGATCTCGGCCGACGGCCGGGTCCTGGTCATCCCGAAGCCGCAGGGGGGCGGGCCGAACACCGGCGACGCCGTGGCGATCCTCTCCGGCCCACAGGCCGGCCAGTGGCGGACGCTCGTCCAGCCGGTCGGGCCGAACGCCTACCTCCTCGACGAGCCGATCGCCAGGGAGACCGACGCCGTCTCGATCGCCACCGGCTTCGTCCGCGAGACCTTCGAGGGGAACACCGTCGACTGCCGGGGGAGCGGGCTCGCGGCCGACCTCGTCCTGGCCGGCAACCAGTTCGGCGTCAAGGTCGTGCGGAACCGCTTCATCGGCGGCGGGGCGGCGATCCGGCTCCTCGCCACGCCCACCGAGGAGCCGGTCCACTGGGGGTGGTCGCACGCCCCGTTCCTTGGCGCCCTGTTCGAGGGGAACGTCGTGGAGGACACCCCCGGCGGCGGCCTCGGCGTCGAGCACGGCCTGGGGATCAAGTCGAACAAGGGGCGGGCCTACATGTCGATCGCCCTGAAGGACAACACGTTCCGCTGGACCAAGGCGACCGGCCCGGGCGGCAAGCCGCCCCGGCTCTGGCTGGGCTTCCCCCCCAGTCTCGACCCCGGCGACCTCCTGATCGATGAGCAGGGGACAAAAGTCGAGGGGGCGCCCGCCGAGGCCGCCTGGGTCCACGCCGCCACGATCAACGGCAAGGTCGTCCAGGAGTCGCCCCTCAAGGGGACGGGAGCCGGGACGGTCGGCGCCAGGGGCGGGAGAGCCGCCCGGCCGACCCGCCGCGATTGACCGGCATCCCGGGCCGATGCTCGTTTTGGAGTGCGGGAGCTTGCTCAATGGCACTTACTTTGTCGGTTTGGTCTCCTGATTCTGTTTCCTTCGGGGATATTTCGTCGGCTTCCAGAAGACCTCTCGGGGAAAGCTCCGGCCCGG